>NZ_LUFI01000037.1:0-62807 GCF_005281675.1 Sphingobium sp. MP9-4
GGCGGGTGCGGCCACCGGTGCCGGGCGCGGCGCCTGCGGCACGGCGACGGCCGGGCGGCTGGCGAAGCTGAACGGCTGGGTCAGCGGTGCGGCCTGGCTGCCGACTTCATTGTCGATGCCGGTCGCGACGACCGACACGCGGATCTTGCCGTTCAGATTGTCGTTGAAGGCGCTGCCCCAGATGATGTTCGCATCGGGGTCGACCAGTTCGCGGATATGGTTGGCCGCTTCGTCGACTTCCATCAGGCGCATGTCGTCGCCACCGACGATCGACACGATCACGCCCTTGGCGCCGCGCATCGACACGCCGTCGAGCAGCGGGTTGGCGATCGCCTTTTCCGCCGCCTGGAGCGCACGGCCGTCGCCTTCCGCTTCGCCGGTGCCCATCATCGCCTTCCCCATCTCGCCCATCACCGAACGCACGTCGGCGAAGTCGAGGTTGATGAGGCCCGGCATGATCATCAGGTCGGTGATCGAGCGCACGCCCTGCTGCAGCACCTCGTCCGCCATCTGGAACGCTTCCTTGAAGGTCGTGTTCGGGTTGGCGATCAGGAACAGATTCTGGTTCGGGATGACGATCAGCGTGTCGACATGCTTCTGCAGCTCGTCGATGCCGCTTTCCGCCGACTTCATGCGGCGATTGCCCTCGAAGGTGAAGGGCTTGGTCACGACGCCGACGGTCAGGATGCCCTTTTCACGCGCCGCCTTGGCGATGACCGGGGCCGCACCGGTGCCGGTGCCGCCGCCCATGCCGGCAGTGATGAAGCACATATGGGCGCCTTCCAGCGCCTGTTCGACGGTGATGATGGTTTCTTCCGCAGCCGCGCGACCGATTTCGGGGCGCGAACCGGCGCCCAGACCCTCGGTGATCTGCGGGCCAAGCTGGATGCGCCGTTCGGCCGGCGAGGCGTTCAGCGCCTGCGCGTCGGTGTTGGCGACGATGAAGTCGACGCCCTCGACGCTGGCCGCGATCATGTTCGCGATGGCGTTACCGCCTGCACCGCCAACGCCTATCACCGCAATGCGTGGCTTCAATTCATCCACATGCGGCGGGCTGATCTCGATGCTCATATACTTTGCTCCCTCAGCTTCCTCGTCAGGAAGTGACAACCGTCATCAATTGTTAACACCAGAAAATAGAGTATTTCACCTGCTATTTTCGTTTTCGTTCAAATTCGCTCAGTAATTCGTCCGCATCGCCCGCATCATGCGCTGCCACCATTGCGGGGCGCCCAGACGATGCACGGTTTGCGGCGCAGGCGCCATCGCCCTAAGATCAACCGGGTTTGAAGCGCCGTAAAGCGCCAATCCGGCCAAAGTAGCGAAGGCCGGGCCACTATGCGCTTCGGGCATGGCTGACAAGCCGCGCGGGCGACCGACCCGCACCGCACGCCCCAGTGCGCCTTGCGCATAGTCGGCAATGCCCTTCATCTCCGCGCCACCGCCGGTCAGCACGACCTGACGCCCGGTGCTGTTGAAGCCCATGCCGGCCAGCGCCGCATTCACTTCCGCCATGATCTGGTTCAGTCGTTCGCAAATGACGCCGACCAGCGCCGCGCGGGTGATCTTGCCGCCCTCTGCATTGGGGCCGGCGCTCTGCCCCGGAATGGCGACATCGCCATGGGGCGTCGCGATCTCGATCATCTCGCGGAAGTCGCGGCGGTTCTGCATCGCTGAACCATAGAAGCATTTGATCCGCTCCGCCTGGCTGCGGCGAATGCCGAAGGCCGAAGCGATATCATCGGTAATGTCGGACGCACCCATCGGGATCGAATGCAGCCCCACCAGCATGCCGCCGGCATAGAGCGATACATTGGTGACCCCTGCCCCCATCTCGACCAGCGCCACGCCCAGGTCGCGTTCCTCTTCCGACAGGCAGGCGAGGCCCGTGGCGATCGGCGAAGCGACGATCGAATTGACGTTCAGATAGGCGCCACGCACGCACAGGTCGAGATTGGCGAGCGGCGCGCCATCCGCCAGCACCACATGGATATCGACGCCCAGCAGATCGGCATGCATGCCAAGCGGCTTCTTCACCGGCACCTTGCCATTGATGGTAAAGCAGGTCGGCTGCGCATGCAGGATGATGCGGCCATCGGGGTCGATACCCTGCTGGCCGGTGGTCAACAGATCGTCGATGTCCGGCTGCTCGACGCGATAGCCGCCCATGTCGCGCTCGACCGTGACGACGTCGCTGACCAGGCTGCCACCCGAGAAGCTGACCCAGACATCCTCGATATTGGTGCCGGCGACACGCTCGGCCTGTTCCACCGTCTCGCGCACGGCCAGTTCGGTGCGTTCCATGTCGGCGATGAAGCCGCGGCGCACGCCCCGGCTTTCGCGCTGGCCGGTGCCCAGGATCGCCAGCTCACCCGTATCGGTACGCCCCGCGATCAGCGCGGACACCTTCCACGATCCGATATCGATCGCGGTGATGAGCTTTTCGACCTTGGGCTGTGCCATGACTTAGCCTTCCTCGCCCGCGGCAGGCGCACTTGCGGTCTTTTCCGCCTTGGCGTCCGCCGCTGCCGGCTTATCGCTGGTCTGGCCCTGCGGCAGACGCAGCACGAAACGATCGGGATCGCGCATGTCGAACTTGACGATGCCCCGGCCGAGCAACCGGTTGACGCCATCCATGCGCGCGAAATTCACCAGCGCGGCCGCCGATGTCTGTTCCCCCTCAGGCAGCGACAGCGTCTCCCCAGACTGAAAGCGCAGATCCCAGCGACGGTTTCCGACCCAGGTCGCACCAGCCAGCATCGGCTTCAAGGCAGGCGCGCTTTCCATCAGCTTGTTGAGGCCAGCGGTCTGGAGATTGGCGTTGGGGCCGACCACCAGCGGCAGGTCCGGCATCGCCCCGGCCGACACCGATTGCAGCACCACGCCCGCCACGTCGATCAGATGCAGTTGCCCGTCATGCTGCCACACCGCGACCGGATCACGCTCGACGATATCGACGACCAGCGTGTCGGGCAGGCGGCGGGAAATGCGCGCATCCTTGACCCAGCCGAGCTTCAGCATTTCCTGCCGCACCTTGGGCAGGTCGAGCGAGAGCATCGAGCGATCGACCTGGCCGAGCGCGATATTATAGACCGGCATCTCGTCCATGCGCTCGACGCCGCGCACCTCGACCTTCTCCACCTCGAAACCGGCGCGCGCGGCCAGGCTTGCCGCCTGCTGGCGCGCCATGTCGGGCAGCCCCGCATAGATGGCGATGGCGATCAATATACCACCGAAGATCGCGAAGATCGCCCAGGTCGCCAGCTTCTGCAGCGTATCCTCGCTGATCGGCAGCAGTTCGAGCAACCGATCGAAGGAGGACTGGCGCTTGAGCTGGCGGCCACGGCCCGATCCGGCCTTGGCGCGCACCTTGCCCCGCGCCGTGCTCAGCCGCGCCGTGCCGCCGCGCCGGATCCGTGCCTCAGCCATTGCCAGCCCCCATGTTCGGCCCCCTCGTCAATGCTTCCTCGCAGATCCGCTCGACCAGCTCGGCATATTCGATACTCAGCTTTTTCGCCTGTTCCGGCACCAGGCTCAAGGGGGTCATGCCCGGCTGGGTATTGACCTCCAGCAGGTAAAGCCCCTCGACGCCCTGGCTGTCGTCCCAGCGGAAGTCGGAGCGCGACGCGCCCTTGCAGCCAAGCAACTGGTGCGCCTGGAGCGCGATCGCCTTGCATGCCTGCGTGATCTCGTCCGGTATCTCCGCCGGGCAGACATGTTCGGTCATGCCGTCGGTATATTTGGCGTCGAAATCATAGAAGCCGCTCTTGGGGCGCAGCTCGGTAACGAGCAGCGCCTCATCGCCCAGCACGGCGGTGGTCAGCTCGCGCCCGCGAATATAGGGTTCGGCCAGAAGCTCGGGAAATTCCTGCCAGGGGCCGACGCTGTCACGGGCGATGGGATTGCCATAATTGCCCTCGGCCGTGACGATCGCGACGCCGACCGAGCTGCCCTCATTGACGGGCTTCAGAACATAGGGGCGCGGCAGCGGATCGCCGGCGTACAGGCTCTCGCTCGTCACGATATGGCCGCCGGGCATGGGGATACCGTGCGGCACCAGCGCCTGCTTGGTCAGCTGCTTGTCGATCGCGATGACCGATGTGGCAAGGCCGCTATGGGTGTAGGTGAGGCCCATCAGGTCCATCATGCCCTGCACCGTGCCATCCTCGCCCGGCACGCCATGCAGCGCGTTGAACACCACGTCCGCCCCGGTTTCGGTCAGGCGCGCGGCAACGTCGCGATCCATGTCGATCCGCGTGACCCGATGCCCACGCGATTCCAGCGCCTTGGCAACGCCCTCGCCGCTCGACAGCGACACCGGCCGCTCCGCCGACCAGCCGCCCATCAGTACGGCGACATGCCAGGGACCACGGCTCATGCGTAACACTCCAGATACATCGTCATGCCAGCGAAGGCTGGCATCTCACTGCCTTTGAACGCAGCGAAGGAAGAAAAGAGGGATCCCAGCCTTCGCTGGGATGACGGATTGGGAGCACAAATCACTTCGCCAACCCCACGGCATCTCTGTTTGCGCCGTCGGCAAACATGCCGACACGCTGGATTTCCCATTCCAGCTCGACGCCGCTCTTTTCCTTCACGCGGCGGCGGACTTCCTCGCCCAGCGCTTCGATGTCGGCGCTGGTAGCATCGCCGGTGTTGAGCAGGAAGTTGGTGTGCTTCTCACTTACCTGCGCGCCGCCCAGCGCGAGGCCGCGACAGCCCGCTTCATCGACCAGCGCCCAGGCCTTGTGCCCGTCCGGATTCTTGAAGGTCGATCCGCCGGTCTTGCTGCGCAGCGGCTGGCTTTCCTCGCGCGCGGTGGCGATGCGGTCCATTTCCGCCTGGATCGCGGCCGGTTCGCCGGGTTCGCCGCGGAAGGTGGCCGACACGACAACCGCGCCGTCGACCATGTTGGAATGGCGATAGCTGTAATGAAGATCGCGGTTGAGCAGGGTCACCTGCTCCCCCGAACGCAGCACCACCTCGCATTCGACCAATATGTCCGCAGTCTCGCGGCCATAGGCACCGCCGTTCATCCGCACGAAGCCGCCGACCGTGCCGGGGATGGAACGGAGAAATTCAAGACCGGCAATGCCGGCATCCCGCGCCGTCGAGGAGACGAGGATGCCCGACGCACCGCCGCCGCAGACCAGGGTGGTGGCGTCCAGCGCCTCCACCTTGGCGAAGGGCTTGCCCAGGCGCACGACCACGCCCGGCACGCCGCCATCGCGGACAATGAGGTTGGAGCCGAGGCCGAGCGCCATCACCGGCATGGCCGGATCGAGCATGGCAAGGAAATCGGACAGGTCGTCGGCGTCCTTGGGCTCGAACAGCCATTGCGCCGCCCCGCCCGCCTTGAACCAGACGAGCGGTGCCAGCGGCGCATCGGCCTTGAGCGTGCCGCGAACGGCCGGGAGAGAAGCCATCACCGTCAACCGCGCACGCCCCAGAGATTCATCCAGCTCTTCATCGCCTTCATGCCCGCCTCGCCGGCCTGATGCGCCGCCATGCCAGTCTGCACCTGCTTCTGCGCCGCCTCGACCATGTCGCGCGCGACTTCCACGCCCTGCATCTGCATGTCGATCATGCGCTTCTGCATTTCGAGGCCGACATTGAAGAGCTCGAACATCAGGCGGTTTCCTTGACCTTGGCGGTGACCGCAGCGGACAGGCCCGCCGCCCATTTGGTGATGTCGCCGGCCCCCAGGCAGATGATCATGTCGTCGGCCTGGACATCGGCGGCGATGACGCGGGCAAGATCGTCCGCATTGGCGACGGTGGCGGCGTTGCGATGGCCACGGCGCTTGAGCCCGGCGACCAGCGCCGCGCTGTCGACATCCTCGATCGGCTGCTCGCCAGCGGTATAGACCGGGGCGGCATAGACGATGTCGGCGTCGTTGAAGGCCTGCTGGAAATCATCCATCAGGTCGCGCAGGCGGGTGAAGCGATGCGGCTGGACCACGGCGATCACCCGGCCCTTCGCGCCTTCGCGGGCGGCGGCGAGCACCGCCTTGATCTCGACCGGATGGTGGCCATAATCGTCGATGACGGTGGCCACGCCTGCCCCGGCCGGGATTTCGCCGACCTTGGTGAAGCGGCGCTTCACGCCGCCGAACTTGGCAAAGCCGGTCTGGATGGTCGCGTCATCAATGCCCATCTGCAGCGCCACGCCGATCGCGGCCATCGCGTTCAGCACATTGTGGCGGCCGGGCATAGGCAGTTCGATGCCCTCGATCCGGCGGGTCGCGCCGTCGCGCTCGCGGATCTGGACGTCGAAGCGATTGCCGCCGGGCACCGGCTGGACATTCTCGCCGCGAATATCGGCCTGGGCAGAGAAGCCATAGGTGACGATGCGACGGTCCTGCACGCGCGGCAGGATAGCCTGCACCTCGGGATGGTCGAGGCAGAGCATCGCCGCACCATAGAAGGGCACATTTTCGACAAACTCGACAAAGGCGTCCTTCACCGCGTCGAAGCTGCCATAATGGTCGAGATGTTCGGGATCGATATTGGTCACGACCGCGATCGTGCCGTCGAGGCGCAGGAAGCTGCCATCGCTCTCATCGGCTTCCACGACCATCCAGTCGCTGTTGCCCAGGCGCGCGTTGGAGCCATAGCTGTTGATGATGCCGCCGTTGATGACGGTCGGATCGACCCCGCCCGCGTCCAGCAGTGCCGCGACCATCGAGGTGGTCGTGGTCTTGCCATGGGTGCCGGCGATGGCGACCGTGGACTTCAAACGCATCAGTTCGGCCAGCATTTCCGCGCGGCGGATCACCGG
Source organism: Sphingobium sp. MP9-4 (assembly GCF_005281675.1). Classification (NCBI taxonomy): domain Bacteria; kingdom Pseudomonadati; phylum Pseudomonadota; class Alphaproteobacteria; order Sphingomonadales; family Sphingobiaceae; genus Sphingobium; species Sphingobium sp. MP9-4. The sequence goes on from NZ_LUFI01000037.1 coordinate 6,781, forward strand.
CACGCGATTTTCCAGCGCCAGCTCGACTTCCGGATTGCCGCGCTTGATCGCGGTCGAGGTGACGACCACGGCGGCATCGCCCAGATTTTCGGCCTTGTGGCCGATCATCACCTTGATGCCCTTGGCGCGCAGCCCTTCCACGACATAGCCTTCGGCGACGTCGGATCCTTGAACCTTGTAACCCAGATTATGCATGACTTCGGCGATACCGGACATGCCGATGCCGCCAATGCCGATGAAATGGATCGTGCCGATGTCGGTGCCGACACCCTTCATGCCTGATATTCCTTGTTCCAATATCCGTTCGCCCTGAGCGAAGTCGAAGGGCCCAGCAGAGCCGCAGGCGAAGCGGCTTCGCTCCGCTCAGCAGAGGGCTTCGACAGGCTCAGCCCGAACGGGGAGAGATATGTGCGGATCATGCAGGGACGCCCTGCAAATTGAGCGTGGTCGGCGTGGGGCCGACGCGAAGCGGGTCATTCATGATCGGCGCGGGGCCGATGCTTTCGAGCAGGTCGGCCATGTCGCGCGCCGCATCCGGGCGGCCACAGGCGCGGGCGCGCTTGGCGGCATTTTGCAGGGCGCCCGGTTCCAGCGCCATCTTCTGCATCTGCTTGGCCAGTTCCACCGCAGTGAAGCGCGACTGGGGGATGGTGCGGGCGCCACCGGCCTCGGTCATCTCGCGCGCATTGGCGGTCTGATGATCGTCCATCGCGCTGGGCAGCGGCACCAGGATGGCGGGGCGGCCGGCGCAGGTCAGCTCGGCCAGGGTCGATGCCCCTGCCCGCGCGATCATCAGGTGCGACCAGCCCAGCTTTTCGGGCACGTCGTTGAAATAGGTGGCGAGATCGGCCGGGATTTCCATCTCGGCATAGGTGGCGCGGACGCGCTCGATATCCTCCGCGCGGCACTGCTGCGTCACCTGAAGGCGGCGGCGCAGCGCGATCGGCAGCATCGACAGCCCTTCGGGCACGACGCTCGACAGGATGCTCGCCCCCTGGCTGCCGCCGATCACCAGCACGCGGAACACGCTCTCGTCGGTCAGCGCGGGAAATTCCTCGTCGCGCAGCGCCTTCACTTCCTCGCGCACCGGATTGCCGACCAGATGCACCTTGCCGGCATATTTGTCCTTGAGGCGCTCGACCACCGGATAGGCGGTGGCGATCGCGTCGACCCGACCGGCGAGCAGACGGTTGACCCGGCCCAGCACCGCATTCTGTTCATGGATCGCGGTCGGGATGCCGTCGGCCAGCGCGCCCAGCAAAGCGGGCATGGCGGGATAGCCGCCAAAGCCGACCACGGCAGTCGGCTTGAACGTGTCGTTGAGACGGCGAGCCATCGCCCGGCCGGCCAGGATCGCCTTCAGGGCGCCGGGCCAGCTCGCCGGATTCTTGGTCATGCGGCCCGCCGGCATGACATGGACCTGCGCCTTATCGAAGATGCCGGGGATCTTGGCGCCGCGTTCATCGGTGACAAGGGCGACATGATGGCCGCGCGCCATCAGTTCCTCTGCCACCGCATGCGCGGGAATCATGTGACCACCCGTCCCGCCGGCGGCGAGGACAAAGTGACGGGAAATGCTCATCGACCACTCCATTTGACGACCGTGTGCCGACCCATGAAGGGGTTGCGCCGCGTGAATGCGAGCAGCAGGCCGACGCCGATACAAAGCGCGAGCATAGAGGAGCCACCGTAGCTGATAAAGGGCAGCGTCATGCCCTTTGACGGAAAAATCTGCGCATTGACGCCCATATTGATAATCGCCTGCAGCCCGAACTGCGTGGTGAGGCCGGCGGCGGCGAGGATGGTGAAATTATCCTCCTCGTCCAGCAGGCGCAGCAACACGCGCACGACGATCGCCAGATAGACGCAGGCGATGGCGATGCAGGCGAGCAGGCCGAACTCCTCGCCGATCACCGAGAAGATATAGTCGGTATGGGCTTCGGGCAGGCGGAACTTGTTCTGCCCCCCGCCCGGCCCGACGCCGGTGAAGCCGCCATGGGTGATGGTGCGGAAGGCCAGGTCCGTCTGGTCCGGGCCAGTATCCATCTGGACGCCGATGCCCAGGAAGTCGTTGATGCGCTGGCGGCCATTTTCATAGAACATGTAGACCGCGACAAGCCCCGCCAGCGCCAGCCCGCCCAGCATGGCGATCCAGCGCATTTCGAGGCCCGAGAGCATCAGCAGCACGCCCCAGCAGGCAAGGAAGATGACCGTCTGGCCAAAGTCCGGCTGCTTCATCAGGATCGCGGCGATCAGCAGCGTCATCGCGCCGGTGAGCGGCATCACCGGCAGGCTCTGGTCCTTGGCGCGCAGCGACAGCAGCCAGGCCAGCGTCACGACATAGACGGGCTTCAGAAATTCCGAGGGCTGGAAGCGGAAGCCCGGCAGGTCGATCCAGCGCTTGGCCCCGTTCACGGTGGAACCCAGCAGCGGCACGAACAGCAGCATCAGGAAGAAGAAGACGGCCAGGAAGATTGCCAGCCGCCGCGCCTGTGGCCGGGGCAGCATGGAGATGACCAGCATGATCGGCAGGCCGATGAACACCCACATCAGCTGGCGGTAGAAATAGATCAGCGGATTGACCGCCACCTGCGCGGTCGAGCGGTCGATCGCGGCCACCGGCGATGCGGCGGCCACGGCGACCAGCCCGATCGCCATCAGCGCGACGATCAGCGACAGCAGCACCCGGTCGATTTCCCAGAACCAGATGGCCAGCGCGGTACGCTCGCGCGGCACGGTGCGGGTCTTGAAGCCCTTCACCAGTTCGCCCGCCCTGAACATGCCCTTACGTCCCTCGCTATCCATCCCGTTGCCCCCGATCGCCCTGCCTATTCCAGTGCGTTCTATTCCAGTGCGTTCACGGCCGCGGCAAAGGCATCGCCGCGCGCCTCGAAATCCCGGAACTGGTCGAAACTGGCGCAGGCCGGCGACAGCAGCACGACATCGCCCGGCTGGGCAATACGCGCGGCGCGACGGACGGCGGCGCTCAGCATCTCGCTGTCATCGACCGCCATGTGCGGCCGCAACAGGTCGGCAAACATGTGGCCCGCCTCACCGATGGTGTAGGCATGGGCGATATTGCCATAATAAGGCGCGCATTCGTCCAGATTGTCGGACTTGGCGACGCCGCCCAAAATCCAGTGGATGCGCGGCTTGCCATCCTTGGCCGGCCAGGCGCCCAGCGCCGGCGCGGTCGAGGCGGCATTGGTCGCCTTGCTGTCATTGACGTAGAGCACGCCATTATGCGTTCCCACCGCCTGCATCCGGTGCGGCAGGCTGGCATAGCTGGCGAGCGCGGCCATGATGGTCGCGTCATCAATGTCCAATGCCCGGCCGACGGCGATCGCGACCGCGGCATTCTGGGCATTGTGCGGCCCCCGCAGCGACGGCCAGCCAAGCTGAGCCTCCGGATCGATATCGGCGGCCTTCACTTCGCGCAGTTGCGCCGGGGCCGATGCGGCGATGCCACGGCTCGGCTCATCCTCGGTCGCGATGACCGCGACATGGTCGGCCGATTGCATGGCGAACAGCCGCGCCTTCGACGCGACATAGCCGGCAAAACCATTGTAGCGATCAAGATGGTCGGGCGTGATGTTGAGCAGCACAGCGACATCGCAGTCGAGGCTGTGGGTCAGGTCGATCTGGTAGCTGGACAGTTCCAGCACATAGATGCCCACGCCATGCAGGTTCGGCTCCAGCGGCTCCTGCCCCAGGATCGGCAGGCCGATATTGCCGCCCATCCGCGCCGGGAAGCCGGCCTGTTCGATGATGTGATGGATCAGCGCGGTGGTGGTTGACTTGCCGTTGGTGCCGGTGATGCCGACGACCTTGTGCGGCGGCAGCGTCGGCCGGGCGAGCGCGAACAGTTCAATGTCGCCGATGATCGGCACGCCGGCGATCTTCGCCCGCATCGCGATCGGATGCTTGTTGAGCGGCACGCCCGGCGACACGACGATGCCGTCGAAACCGGCCAGGTCGATCTCCATCGGGTCGCCCAATTCAGCCTTGTCGGCGACGGCCGCCCGCGCTTCCTCGCGACTGTCCCAGGCGACGACGCGCGCGCCGCTGGCGACGAGCGTCTCGACCGTGGCCAGCCCCGAACGGGCCAGCCCCAATACGGCGTAGGTCTTCCCCTTGAAGGCCTGCGAAACGATCATCCGCTTACCTCAGCTTCAGCGTGGCGAGGCCGGCGAGTGCCAGCACGAAGGAGATGATCCAGAAGCGGATCACCACGGTCGGTTCGGCCCAGCCAAGCTGTTCGAAATGATGGTGGATCGGCGCCATCTTGAACACGCGCTTGCCGGTCCGCTTGTAGAAGAAGACCTGGATGATGACCGACAGTGCCTCGACCACGAACAGGCCGCCGACGACGCCCAGAACGATTTCATGATGGGCGGTGACCGCGATCACGCCAATCGTGCCACCCAGCGCCAGACTGCCGGTATCGCCCATGAAGACCGCGGCAGGCGGTGCGTTGAACCAGAGGAACGCCAGCCCCGCGCCGATGATCGCCCCGCACAAGATGGTAAGGTTGCCCGCGCCCGGCACATGCGGGATGCCCAGATAGGTGGCGAAGTCCGCGCGGCCAACCAGATAGACGATCGCCATGAACGCCATGCAGGCGATGATGACCGGCATGGTCGCCAGGCCATCGAGCCCGTCGGTCAGGTTCACCGCATTGCCGAAGGCGACGATGACGAAGGCGGCAAACAGGAAATAGAAAGGCCCAAGCTCGATCGCAGGCCCATTGTAGAAGGGCACATAGAGCGCGGTGTTGCCATGTTGGTTGACGATCATCCAGGCGGCGAAACCGGCGATCAGGAACTCGAAGGCCAGGCGCATCTTGGCCGACAGCCCCTTGTGGCTGGCCTTGGTCACCTTGTCATAATCGTCGAGGAAGCCGATCGCGCCGAAACCCAGGGTCACGAACAGACAGGCCCAGACATAGGTGGAGGACAGGTCCATCCACAGCAGCACCGATACGACCATGGAGGTCAGGATCATCAGGCCGCCCATGGTCGGCGTGCCGCGCTTGGCCAGATGGGTCTGCGGCCCGTCGCTGCGGATCGGCTGCCCCTTGCCCTGGCGCACGCGCAGCCAGCCGATGAACTTGGGGCCGATGACGAGGCCGATGATCAGCGCGGTCGCGATCGCCGCGCCCGCCCGGAAGGACAGGTAGCGGATGAGGTTGAAGGCGCCCGCAAAATCCAGGGTCTGGGCAAGCCAGTAGAGCATCAGTCTTTATCTCCGTCGCGGGCGGCATCGCCAAGGGCGGCGACCAGGCGGGACAGCCCGATGCCATTGGAGCCCTTGACCAGGATCGCGTCACCCGCACGCATTTCCTTGTTGATCAGATCGGTGGCCGACGCGGCGTCCGGCACATGGTCGAAGGCGACAAGGCCGCCAAGGGCGTCGGCCAGCGGCGCCATCTCCTCGCCCACCAATATCGCATAGTCGACGCCATTCTCGCTCAACGGTTGCGAGAGTGCGGCGTGCAGTTCGGTGCTGCGGCTGCCCAGTTCGCGCATGCCGCCCAGCACGGCGATGCGGCGGTCGGCCTGCTCGCGCCCCAATTGCTTGAGCGTCGCGGCCATGCTGAGGGGGTTGGCGTTATAGCTTTCGTCGATCAGCAGCGCCTCGCCCCCCGCCACCGGCAGAATGCGGCGCGCACCGCGTCCGGGCAGGCCCGGCATTTCCGCGAGCGCAAGGCCCGCAGCGGCCAGATCGCCGCCCAGCGCCTCGACCGCCGCCAGCACGGCAAGCGAATTGGACACCCAATGGTCGCCCGGCGCGCCGACGGTGAAGCAAAGCTCCACCCCCGGCAGCGCGGCGGTCACCAGCGTGCCACCACCCGGCGCCGGCACGGTATCGCGCACGAAAATATCCGCCTCCGGGCTGAAGCCAAAGGTCAGGATATGATCGGCATGGCGCTCCGCCTTGCCATAGAGGGTCGCGACATGCGGGCTATCATAGGGGATGACAGCGGTGCCGCCCGGCTCCAGCCCCTCGAAAATCTCGGCCTTGGCTTCGGCGATCTTTTCCTCGGTCCCGAAAAATTCGATATGGGCCGGCGCGATGGCGGTGACGATCGCCACGTTCGGGCGCACCTGCCGCGTCAGCGCAGCCAGTTCGCCGGCATGGTTCATGCCCATTTCGAACACGCCATAGGCCGCATCGCGCGGCATCCGCGCCAGGCTCAGCGGCACGCCGACATGGTTGTTATAGCTTTTGACCGACCGATGGACGCCGCCCGGACAGGCCCGTTCAAGGGCATGGAACAGCGCTTCCTTGGTGCCGGTCTTGCCGACCGACCCGGTCACGCCGATGATCTTCGCGCTGCTGCGCTTGCGCGACGCGCGGCCCAGCGCTTCCAGCGCGGCGGCACTGTCGGCCACCAGCACATGGGGATAGTCGACCGGCTCGCTGACAATCGCGCCGGCCGCGCCCTGGGCGAAGGCCTTGTCGACGAATTTGTGGCCGTCGGTCGTTTCGCCCTTCATCGCGACGAACAGGTCACCCGCGCCCACCTCGCGACTGTCGAAGGCTACGCCAGAAACGGCGAACGGCGCCGACACGGCGCCGCCCGTAGCGTCTGCGATCTCGGCCGAGGTCCAGAGATCGCTCACCCCGCGCACTCCCGTGCCACGGTGACATCGTCAAAGGGTAGCACCCGGTCGCCGATGATCTGGCCCTGCTCATGCCCCTTGCCGGCGAGCAGGACGATGTCATCGCCCCCCGCCTGGCCGATGGCGGCGGCGATCGCCGCGCGGCGGCCGCCAATTTCCTCCGCCCCCGGCGCGCCCGCCATCACGGCGGCGCGGATCGCGGAGGGTTCTTCCGAACGGGGATTGTCGTCGGTCACGATGACATGGTCGGCCAGATCGGCGGCAACCTTGCCCATCAGCGGGCGCTTGCCGGCATCGCGATCACCGCCCGCGCCGAACAGCGCGATCAGCTTGCCCCGGGTATGGGGACGCAGTGCCTCGATCGCGGCGCGCAGGCCATCGGGCGTATGGGCATAGTCGACATAGACGGGCGCGCCCGCCTTGCTGATGACCGCGCGTTCCAGACGGCCGCGCACCGGCTGGACCCGACCCAGCAATTCCAGCACCTTGGCGGTATCGCCGCCGGTCGCGATGACCAGACCAGCCGCCGTCAGCGCATTGGCCGCCTGATAGGCGCCGATCAGCGGCAGATTGACCTTGTAGAGCTTGCCATCGGCTTCGATTTCCAGCGTCTGGCCCAACTGGGTCGGGGTGCGGTTGGCAAGACGCAATGCCTGCCCCTGCACCCCGACGCTCAGCACACGAAGCCCCCGCTTCGTAGCCCGCTGGATCGCCTTGTCCGACCATTCATCGTCGGCCCAGATGACGGCCGCGCCGCCATCGCCCACGACTTCGTCGAACAGGCGCATCTTGGCATCGAAATAGCTGTCCATGTCGCCATGATAATCGAGATGATCGCGCGACAGGTTGGTGAAGGCGCCGGCCGCAACCGGCAGCCCCTCGGTGCGATACTGGTCGAGGCCATGGCTCGACGCCTCGAACGCGGCATGGGTGATGCCCTCGCGCTTGAGGCCCGACATGTTGGCGAGGAAGGTGACGATGTCCGGGGTGGTGAGCCCGGTCGACACCTGATCGACCGAGGTGGTGACGCCCAGCGTCCCGATCGAGGCCGACTTGTGACCCAGCATGCGCCACAACTGGCGCGCCAGCTCGACCGTGCTGGTCTTGCCATTGGTGCCGGTGACGGCGACGGTCACATCAGGGAAAGGCGCGAAATAGCGCGCGGCCAGTTGCGCGAACAGGCGGCGGGGATTGGCGTCGGCGATATGCACCGCGCCCTCGACCTTCGCCTCCGGCCGGGCGACGATCGCGACCGCGCCCGCCTTCACCGCATCGGCAATAAAATCCTCGCCATTGACGCGCAGGCCCTGAAAGGCACCGAAGATGGTGCCCGGCGCAACCTTGCGATTGTCGATGGCAAAACCCGTCACGGACGTGTCGAGGCCGGTGTTGCCACCGACCTCGACGCCCAGCTCCTCGATTAGCGACCCGAGGCGCATCACTCTGTCTCCTTGTCGCCGTGCAACAGCGGCATCAAATCCGAAATATCCACGTCCCGCCGCTCGTCCGGCATTACGCCAAGCATCGGCCCGGTGCGCTCCACCACCCGCTTCACCACCGGCGCCGCCGTCCATGCAGCGGTGCGCAGGCCATATTGGCCCGTCGCCTCGTCCATCGTGACGAGAACCACATAGCGGGGATTGTCCATCGGGAAGGCGGAAGCGAAAGTCGTCACCAGCGAAGTCTTGTTGTAGCGCCCTTCCTGGGGCTTTTCAGCGGAACCCGTCTTGCCGCCCACCCGGAATCCCTTGGCGTCGGCGCTACGCCCTGTACCCGCCGACACGATCATCCGCAACAGCTGGCGCATGCGCGCGCTGGTCGCGGCGGAAAAGACCCGGCGCCCCTCGGGCACTTCATCGGCCTTGAGCTTGCGGATCGTCGCCGGGCGCCAGATGCCGCCATTGACCAGCGCCGCATAGGCCGCCGCCAGATGCAGCGGCGTCACCGCGATGCCATGGCCATAGGAGGTGGTCATGCTGGTGATCCGGCCCCAATTGGTCGGCCACAGGCCACCGGCACGCTCATTGAACTCGATCGGCGCACGCTGGTCGAAATCCAGGCTGCGGAACAGCTTCTGCAGCGGCGCGGCGCCCATTTCGTCGGCGATCCGGGCGGTGCCGATATTGGAGCTGTGGACCAGGATTTCCGGCACGTTGATCCAGCGGCCGAGCGAGTGGTCGTCCTTGATGCGGAAGCCGCCAACGGCCAGCGGCGCGGTCGCGTCATAACGCTTGCTCATCGAGGTCACGACGCCGGCGTCCATGGCCGCCGCGATCGACAACGGCTTGAAGGCCGAACCCAGTTCGTAGCGGGCCTGCACCATATGGTTGCAGAGTGGCGATTCGGAGCAGCGCTTGCCGGCATAATTTTGCAGCTTGTTGGGATCGAACACCGGGATCGATGCCATGGCGATCACTTCGCCGGTATTGACGTCCAGGATGATGCCACCGGCACCCTTGGCCCGTGTCTGGACCAGCTGGGCATACAGCTCGCTTTCCAGCGCGCCCTGCACCCGGCTGTCGATCGACATGGCGAAGGGCCGGCTACGCTGCGCCGGATCGATCATCCGATCATTGAACGCGGCCTCCACGCCCATGCCGCCCTTGCCCTCGGCATTGGGCGCAAAGCCGAGAATATGCGCGGCCAGCGTGCGCTGGGGATAGAGACGCTCTTTCTCGCGCGGAAATTCGATGCCGATCTCACCCAGCGCGTTCACCGCCGCCACTTCCTCGGGCAGCGCGCGCCGGCGCAGATAGGCCCAGCCGCGCCCCCTCAGCTTCTTGGCGAACACCGCTTCGGACTCGTCCGGGAAGATTTCGTGCAGCTTGCGCGCCAGTTCGTCGGGATCGCCGATCAGCTTGGACGGGCGCACCGCGATCGAATAGGCGTCCATGGTCCGCGCCAGCGGCACCCCATTGCGGTCGACAATGTCCGCGCGCGCCGGGGTGAAGCCCGACAATCCATCACCATTGCCATTGCCGCTCGCGAAAATGCCGACCCAGGTCAGACGCAGGATCAGCACGGCCGTGATCATCATGAACAGGATCAACAGCAACATCAGGCGATTATGCGCGATCGCCGTCAGGTTGACCCGTTGCCGCCCGGCACGGGCGCCGCCCGGCTGGACGATGATCGTGGCCATTAGCGACCTCCCTTTCGCTCGCGCGCCGCACGCGCACTGAGGTCACCCATGGTGCTGTCGTCCAGCAGCTTGGCATCCAGCATCGCCATGCGCTCGGCCCGGCGCGCGACCGGATTGGGCCGCGACACATCTGCGTCGGCCTTGGCACGCTGTTCAGCCAGTTTCACCGGCGCGGCGGGCTTGGCCAGCTTCTCGACATTGTCGGCGGCATGCGCCTCGCGGATCACGGCGATATCGCTGCGGATCTGGCTGGCGGCGGGGCTGGCCGGCGCGGCCTGCGGCGCGGACGGCAGATCGGCCGGCGTCTCGACCATCGCCACCATCACCGGCGGCGCGACATAGTCCGGGCCATTGGGCTGGACGCCATCCAGATGCGCCAGAGCCTGTTCGCCTGCCAGATACTGGCCGGCGGTCGGCGTCGCATACATGAAGTCGTCCTGGTTCCACCGCTCCAGCTGGCGCATGCTGGCGCGCGCGCTGAACTCGGTTTCCAGATAGCGGATATCGCCGCGCGCCTGAGCGATCTGCATCCGCACCCGCATCACGTCATTGCGCTCGGTCGCGACCTTCAAGGAGACGAGATAGGCGCCAAGCGCACCAAGCGCGACCAGCAACACCCAGATCAGGCTCTGCAATCTCTTGACCGCGATCATGGCCGGGCACTCCGATGGGCATTGGCAACAGGGGCGCCGGTCCGCACGGCGCTGCGCAGGGTGGCGGAACGGGCACGCGGATTGCGCGCCAGTTCCGTTTCGCCAGACTTTACGGCCTTGGCGGGCTTTTCGAATGCAGGCGCAGCCTCGGCCTTCTTCTCGGGCAGGTGGCGCGATCCGCCCGCCTCGCTGCCGCTGCGCTTGCGCAGGAACTGCTTGACGATGCGGTCCTCCAGACTGTGGAAGGTCACGATCGCAAGGCGGCCGCCCGGCTCCAGCAGCGCTTCCGCCGCTTCGAGCGCGCGCTCCAGCTCCTCCAGTTCGCGATTCACATGGATGCGGATCGCCTGGAAGGTGCGGGTCGAGGGGTCCTTCTTGTCGTGCGGCTTGTAGCCCAGCGCCCGGCGCACCACGGCAGCAAGCTGCCCGGTCCGCTCCAGCGGCCGCGCATCGACGATCGCGCGGGCAACCCGGCGCGAACGCGGCTCCTCACCATAGCGATAGATGACGTCGGCAATATCCTCTTCCGCGGCGGTGTTGAGGAAATCGGCCGCGCTCATGCCGCCCTGACTCATCGTCATGTCCAGCGGACCATCCGCCTGGAAGGAAAAGCCGCGTTCGGGCCGGTCGAGCTGCATCGACGACACGCCGATATCCAGCGTGATGCCCGACACGCTGCTGACACCGCGCTCAGCCAACAGCTCCTCCATCCGCGAAAATTCGCCGGGGATCAGCGTGATACCCTTTTCATCGGCCAGCGCCTGCCCTTCCCGGATCGCATCGGGGTCGCGATCAAAGGCAAAGACCTGCGCGCCAGCCGCCGCCATGGCGCTGGAATAGCCGCCCGCGCCGAAGGTGCCGTCGACATGTCGCTCGCCCGGGGTAATGGCGAGCGCATCGAGCACTTCGGTCAGGAGGACGGGGATATGCGGCGTGGCGCTCACTTGCAGCCCTCCGCTGCGCGCTGTTCCAGCCAGCGGCGCACCTTGTTGCGGATCAGCGCCGGGCGATCCGGGCTTTCGACCAGCGCCTCGGGCTTCCAGATCTGGAAATAACGGCCAACGCCATAGAAGAACACGACGTCGGTGATACCGGCCTCTTCCTTGATATCGGGGTGCAGGAAGAAGCGGCCACCCTCGTCGAAATTCACGTCCTCGATCGTGCCCAGGCGATTCTCGCGCTCCAGATCACCATTGAACGGGCGATTGGCGGCGCGCGCCTCGCGCTCCAGCTCATTCACTTCCTCGAACAGGAACAGCTTGTGGGACAGGCCGAAGCCGGTGGCGCAGCCATTGTCCATATGGACCGACAGGCACAGACGGTTTTCGCCGCCGCTCGCCAGCTTCACCTGGCGGCGCATCTCCAGGGGCAACACGAAACGGCCCTTGCCGTCCGCGACGCTGAACGCGTTGCCCGAATAGAGAATGACGTCCGACACGCTGGAAATTCGCCCCTTTTAAGCAGGGCGCAGGCTTCCCGTCGCCGGAACCGCATTTTCGAATCCCGGCGCAAGACTCTCGCAAAGCCTGACTAACCCCAATGTTGGAATATCTACCAAGCATGAGGCGGCCTGCAAAGGGAAATGTTGGGTGAAGTTGGGAAAAGCCGGTCAGAAACGGGATTAACCGTTTTTTACTCCTTTCACCAGCTTATTTTCACTTTTTGTTCTCATGCCATTCCGCCCGCAACGATGGCGCAGCAGCATCAGACCCACTATCGCCCAGCCTGTCCCAGCCAGAAGCGCCGATCGCAGCCCCAGCCGGACATCCGCGACATCGCGCATCCAGCGGCGACCATCCGGCATCTCCGCCCCCAGCCATTGCGCCACCAGCGCCGGCGTATCGGCGCTCCAGGCGCGCGGATCGAGCGGCCGCGCCGGATCGGCCAGCCACAGCCGGTCGTCGATCAGGTCCGCGTCGCCCAGCAGAAGCACCTCCCCGCGGCCGATCCGCAACCGCAACGGAACAGCGCCCTCCTGCCCCTCCAATGACAAGGGCTGCATCCCGGCCATCGTCAAAAGCCGGCCATCGGGCAGGAAATGGCGTATTTCCCGATCGCGCACCGCCCCGCCCCGCACACCCCAATGCGCCAGCAAGGGGCCAAGCGTGCCGACCATCGGCGCCCGGCGCCGGTCACCCAGCGGCAAATCGGACGGCCAGCGCAGACGCGGATCGGTGAACAGCAGCAGCCGGCCGCCATCCCGGACCCAGCGGTCAAGCGCGACCAGCGCCTGCGGCGTCATCGGTCGGGGCTGCGCCAGCAGCAGGACCGGCGCGCCGGATGCGGCCAGTGCCCGCACATCATCGATCGGCCGCACGTCGAACCGGCTGCGCAGCAGCGTCACGATCGGCGCGTCCCGCCTTGTCCCAGCCCAACCCTCTTCCCAGAAGAGCGGCAGCGCGGTGATGACGGCAAGCACCGGACGATCAGGCTGGGAGGAAATGGGACGGGCCGGACCGAAGCCGAGCAGCAGCAGCGCTGCGGCCAATGCGACACATGCCGGCAGCCAGCGCCGCTGCCACAGCAAAGCGCCACCGCCGGCCGCCGCCAGCACCAGCAGCACCAAGCCGATCATGGCCCAGGGATCGGGCATGCGTGCAGCGGCCAGGGCGCAGAAGAGCAGCGCCATCCCGGCGCCACCCAGCCCCACCCACAACGCATGCAGAAAGTCCTGCCGCGCCAGCCACCACCCCGTCGGCACGAGCAACAGCAGCGCCGGCCAGCCCCAGCACCATGGATCCGCCTGCCCGGTGCGCCAGGCAGCCGCCAGACCGGCGAACAGCATCAGCGTCGCCGGCAGCAACAGGGTGAGCAATCGCGAAAGAAAGCGAACGAGCGACATCATCGCCCGTCAGGGCGTCTGCGGCGTGGGTTCCTGGTCCATCGGCTTGCGGATCTTGGGATCGGGCTGCAGATCGGGGACGATCGGCGCCATTTCCGGCGCGGGCTGCACACCCAGTTCGGCGAGCGGCTCCTTGGGCGTGGTGGCGGCGACAGCGGCATTGACGTCGATCGTCGGCACGGCCGGCGGCGCGGACGCAATATCGTCCACCCGCGCCTTGTCGATGACGATGTTCGCCAGCCCGACCAGCAGGACAACGCCTGCCAGGCCGGTCAGCCCTATCTGAACGCGCTGCAACCCCTCCTGTCGGCGGGAATGATCAGCCATGAACATGCTCTATTTTATGCCGCCGCGACCCGTGTCGGCCCGTCAATTGTGCGCGAGCCAGGGGAATATCGTCAAGCCCTTCGATTCGAGCCACTGCCGGTTGTAGAGGGTCGACAGATAGCGGAAGCCGGTATCGCACAGGATTGTCACGATTTTCTTGCCCGGCCCAAGCTGTTTCGCGAGCGCAACGGCACCGGCGACATTGATGCCCGAGGACAGGCCCAGGCACAGTCCCTCCTCGGCCAGCAGGCGGCGGACCCACTCCAGCCCTTCCTCGTCGGAAATGCGGAACTGGGTGTCGATCGGCGCGCCTTCCAGATTGGCGGTGATGCGCCCCTGGCCGATGCCTTCGGCGACCGAATTGCCCTCCGCCTTCAACTCGCCATGGGCGTAGTAATTATAGAGCGCCGCGCCATGGGGATCGGCGAGGCCGATGACGATATTCTCGTCATGCGCCTTGAGGCCCAGGCCCACGCCGGCGATCGTGCCGCCGGTGCCCGCCGCACAGATGAAGCCGTCGATCCGGCCTTCCATCTGGGTCCAGATTTCCTCGGCCGTGCCGACGATATGCGCCTTGCGATTGGCGATATTGTCGAACTGGTTGGCCCAGATCGCCCCTTCCGTCTCCTCGGCCAGGCGGCGCGAGGTGTGGACGAAATGGCCGGGGTTGGAATAGGGCGCCGCCGGCACCGTCACCAGTTCCGCGCCCAGCGCGCGCAGCGTGTCCATCTTTTCCCGGCTCTGCGTCTCGGGCATGACGATGATCGACTTGTACCCCTTGGCATTGGCGACCAGCGCCAGGCCGATGCCGGTATTGCCGGCCGTCCCCTCGACGATCGTGCCGCCGGGCTTCAGCAGCCCCTTCTCCTCGGCATCATTGACGATGAAAAGGGCGGCGCGATCCTTCACCGACGCGCCGGGATTGGCGAATTCGCACTTGGCGTAGATATCGCATCCGGTGGCTTCGGACGGACCGGCGAGACGCACCATCGGGGTATTACCGATCAGGGCGAGGCTATCTTTCTGGAGCAGCATGCACCCCGCATAGCGGAGCCGATACGTGCTTGCCAAGCAAGGGAATGCTGCACCACGAAAAGAGCCGGTTTGCCCCGGCTTTGCGCGCCGGTCGCCCGTCCCCGATCCAGGACCGCCCCTATTCCGTGGAGGAATTGGAAAGGAAAATCGGCTATGGCCAAGGCCGCGCGGCAATCAGGCCCGCTCGATACCGGCTGGATGATGCGGCTTTCGCGACAACAGGAACGATGGATCTGGCATGGCGGCCTGGGCGCACTGGCGCTTGCGGTGCTGGTCGTGCCGCATCTCATCACCGCCGCGCCGCTCGACATGCTGGCCGAGGATCATCATGGCCCCGACCCGGCCGAGCAGGCGGGCGCCAATTTCCCCGGCTCCGCCTTCTTCTATGCCGAGGGCGCCTTCGATCCGGCGCCCGGCGCACTCACCATCCAGAGCCCGCATGTCATGGGCCTGGCCGAGGTCAAGGCAGCGCCGGCCGCCACCTTCCGCGGGCTCACGGCGACCGACAGCTATCGCGCGCTCAACTGCCTGACATCGGCCATCTATTATGAAGCCGGGAACGAGCCAGAGGAGGGCCAGCGCGCCGTGGCACAGGTGGTATTGAACCGCGTGCGCAGCCCGCTCTGGCCCAACAGCGTCTGCGGCGTGGTCTATCAGGGGTCGGAACGCACCGACTTCCACTGCCAGTTCACCTTCAGCTGCGATGGCGCCATGGCCCGCCTGCCCAACGCCGTCGCCTGGGTCCGCGCGCGCGGCATCGCCCAGCAGGCATTGTCGGGCAAAGCCTATGCCCCGGTGGGCCTTGCCACCCATTATCATACGCTGGCCGTCCGCCCGGCCTGGTCCGCCACGCTGCAGCCGGTTGCCGTGATCGGCGCCCATATCTTCTATCGCGGCATGGGCTTCAACGGTACGCCCGCCGCCTTTAGCGACGCCTATCCGGGGCGCGAACTGATATCCGGCCCTGCCCGCCGGATCTGGCCAGTCCAGCCGGTGACGCCCGTCGAACTGATGAGCGCGGGACCGGCAACCGCCTATGTGCCCCTGCCGACGGTCGCGCCCTCCACGCCGGCGACGCAGCCCGCGCCCGCGGCGCCCCTTGCCGCGCCGATCGACAATCTGCCGGAATCGACGATCCGTCCCGAATATCGCAACAGCGGCCGGCCGCTCGGTTGAACCGCACCATCTTTTTGCGCTCGCCCGGCGAGATTATTTTAGGTTAATATCCAATCAACCAGCGAAATGCCTGAAAACAAGGGCAATTAAAATTCGCGATCGGGAGCGGAAATCGGGAACCACCCGCTTTGCCGCTCGTTCTGAATTTCGGATAGCAAATCTTTTGCCCCCCGCTCTTGCTATCCAAAAAATATGAGCCCGGAACGCATCATCCCCCCCCCGACGCGTTCCGGGCTCAGACTTTTTCGGGCCACCCTCCCCCATCGTCGAACCAGCGCCAGCCGGCGGAACCCTTCCCGTCCAGGCGTGTTCTCCAGCGGTCACCGATATGGCTCGCCATGCGGTCGGCCGAATTTCGGAAGGAGAAACCGATGACCAAGACAATCGTCACCGCCCTGCTGCTCACCGGCTCGCTGCTGGTATCCGCCTGCAACACGGTGGAAGGCGCTGGCAGGGACGTGCAGAGCGCCGGCAAGGCCGTCGAGAAGTCGGCCAACTGATCAGATAAAAAGGCCCGCGTTTCGCGGGCCTTTTCTTATGCGGAAACTTCCTCTGCCGCCGCTTCTGCGGCGGCCCGTTTCGCCTGGCTGCGATCGGTGAACCAGATCGCGACCAGCGTGATTTCGTAGAGCAGCAGCAGCGGGATGGCGAGCATCAGCTGCGACACCACATCCGGCGGGGTCAACACCGCGGCCAGGATGAAGGCGCCGACGATCATGTAGCGGCGCATACCCTTGAGCTGGTCACGCGACACAAAGCCGGCCCGGTTGAGCAGCATCAGCAGCACCGGCAGCAGGAAACAGATGCCGAAAGCCAGGATAAACTGCATCACCAGGCCCAGATAGCTGTCCGCGCTCGGCAATGCCTCGATCTGCAGCCCGCTTGCATCCCCCTGATAGCCCAGGAAGAAATGGAAGGCGGTCGGCATCACCACGAAATAGGCCAGGCTCGCGCCCAGCGCGAACAGGAAGGGCGTGGCGATCAGGAACGGCAGCAGCGCCTTCTTTTCCTTCGCATACAGGCCCGGCGCGACGAACGCCCAGAGCTGGTTGGCGATGATCGGAAAGGACAGGCAGAACGCACCGAAGGCCGCGATCTTGATCTGCACGAAAAAGGCTTCGTAGAGTTTGGTGTAGACCAGCTTGCCGCCGGCGTCGCCAAAGGCTTCCTTGAGCGGATGGACCAGGATGGCAAAGAGCTGTTCGGAGAAATAGAAACAGATCCCCCCGGTGATGAACAGCGCATAGACGCATTTGAGCAGGCGGCTGCGCAGCTCGATCAGATGGTCCAGCAAAGGCGCCTTGCTGTCGTCAATCTCGCCGATCATGCCGCCGCATCCCCCTGCTTGGGCGCCACCGGCTCCTCGGCAACATAGGGTGGCTTGTCCGCCACCGGTGGCGGCGCGGCCTCCGCCACATAGGGCGGCGCATCGGCAACGGGGGCCGCCGGCGCTTCCGCCACATAAGGCGGCTTGTCGTCTACAGCCGAAGCAGCGGGCGCATCGCTGGCCGAACCATGCTCGATGACCTGGGTTTCTGGAACCTGGGTCTCGGGCGGATGCTCGGCCATGATGCGCTTATTCTGCTCGGCCCATTTCTTTTCCAGCTCTTCCAGCTCAACTTCCCGCACCATGGCATCGATGCCGGTGCGGAAATGCCGGGCCATGCCCTGGGCCTTCCCCACGATCTGCCCCACCTTGTAGAGCGCGCGCGGAAGATCCTTCGGGCCGATCACGATCACCGCAATGATCACGATCACCAGAAATTCGGTCGAATCGATGCCAAACATGCGCGACTACCAGCCTGCGTTAGAGATCAGGCCTTGGTCTTTTCTTCGGTTGCGCTCGGCGCATCCTGTTCGGGCACGCGATGACCCTCGATCCGGGTCGCGGGCTTTGCCGGCGTCGCGTCGTCCTCGTCGTCGGCCATGCCCTTCTTGAAGCTCTTGATGCCCTTGGCCACGTCACCCATCAGGCCGGAAATCCGGCCGCCACCGAACAGCAGCATGACGACCAGGAGCACGATCACCCAGTGCATCAGCGAGAAAGAACCCATTTTCACATACTCCTGAAAGGAGGCCTTTCTAGGCCTCTTCCTCATCCTTTTCCAGAACGGATTGACCGCCCAGACCCTCCAGCGCCAAATCCACCGGATCCAGCAACCCCGCAGCCCGCAAATCGTCCAGACCCGGCAAGTCCCGGCGGCTGCTAAGGCCAAAATGTGACAGAAACTCTACGCTGGTCGCATAGATGAGCGGGCGACCCGGCACTTCGCGCCGCCCCACCGGACGCACCCAGCCAGCCTCCATCAGCACATCCAGCGTGCCCTTGGCCACCTGAACCCCGCGAATCGCCTCGATCTCCGCGCGGCTCACCGGCTCATGATAGGCGATGATCGCCAGCGTCTCCATCGCGGCGCGGGACAGCTTGCGCGTCTCGTCCCGTTCCCGCCGCAGGATATGCGCCAGGTCGGCCGCCGTCTGGAAATGCCAGCGCCCGCCCCGCTCGACCAGATTGACGCCGCGCCCGGCATAATCCTGCGCCAGCCCGGCCAGCGTCGCGGGCAGATCACCGCCATCGCCGACATGGGCGCGCAGTTCGGCAGGCGTCAGCGGCTCCTCCGACGCGAACAAGGCCGCCTCCACCGCGCGCGCGAAATCATCCATCTCCCGGATCACCGCAACTGCTCCCATTGATCGCCCGACAGCGCCGCCCGCAGATAGATCGGCTCGAATATTCCGTCCTGCCTTATGTCCACCCGCCCCTGCTTGGCCAGTTCCAGCATCGCCACGAAGCTGCTGGCCAGCGCCGATTTCGCCATCGGTCCGTCGCGATCGTCGGGCAGGAAGGATTCCAGGGTCGTCCAGTCGAGCGCCGATCCGACCAGCGCACTCACCCGCTGGATCGCCTCGTCGAGGGTCATCACCGGCCGCACCGCAACCATATGCACCACCGGCTGGTTACGCGCGCGGATCTGGCCATAGGCCTGGATCAGATCATAAAGGCTGGCGCTCCACTTCGCCCGCCGCACCATGTGCAGCCCCTCGGGCCGGGGGCGGACGAACACGTCGCGCCCGATTCGATCGCCGGCCATCAGTCGCGCGCCGGCCTCGCGCATGGCGTGCAGCCGTTGCAGCCGCAATTGCAGCCGCAGCGCCATTTCCTCGGGACTGGGCTCGGGCTGCGCTTCCTTGGGCAGCAGCATCGCCGATTTGAGATAGGCGAGCCACGCCGCCATCACCAGATAGTCGGCCGCCAGTTCCAGCTTCAGCTGCCGCGCGCCATCTACATAGGCCAGATATTGCTCGACCAGCGCCAGGATGGAGATTTCGCGCAGGTCGACCTTCTGCGTCCGCGCCAGCGCCAGCAACAGGTCGAGCGGCCCCTCCCAGCTTTCGAAGCTGACGGTCAGGACCTCGGCGGGCGTCGCGGCCGGGGCGGTGAAGAGATCGTCCATCGCCCCCGCGTCCGCGATCAGGCCGGAACCAGCGCCAGCAACGTGTCGCGGGTCGCCAGCAACTCCTCGAACGGCGGCAGGTCGGCGACATGGGCCGAGCCCATCGCCCGATCGAGCCGCGCCTGCGCCGCCGGCGTGATCTCCGGCAGCAGATTGGCGATGCCGACCATATCGTCCATCCGCCCCCAGCAATTGAGCGCCAGGTCGCACCCGGCCGCGACCACGCCGGCGGCCAGTTCCGGAATCGAGCCCTTGAGCGCCTTCATGTCGAGATCGTCGGACATCAGCAGCCCGTCAAAGCCGATGCGCTGGCGAATAATCTCCTCGATCACGATCGGCGACAGGCTGGCCGGCCGATCGGCATCCCAGGCGGTGTAGACGACATGGGCCGTCATGCCCATCGGTGCGTCCTTGAGCGCGCGGAACGGCGCCAGGTCGGTGTCCAGTTCCTCCGTCCCGGCATGGACGACCGGCAGTTCCAGATGGCTGTCGACCAGCGCGCGGCCATGGCCGGGCATATGCTTGACGATGCCCACCACATTGCCGTCGGCCAGCCCCTCGATCACGGCGCGACCAAGCGCCGCGACGCGCATCGGTTCGGCGCCCAGCGTCCGGTCGCCCATGATGTCGCTTGCGCCCGCCTGCCGCACGTCCAGCAGCGGCAGCGCATCGACCGTGATGCCAACCTCCGCCAGCATCAGCGCCAGAGCCCGCGCATTGGCCCGCGCCGCCGCGATCGCGCTGGACGGCGCAATGTCATAGAGATGATCGAACACCGCGCCGGCGGGAAAGCTGGGCCAGACCGGCGCCTGCATCCGCGCGACCCGGCCGCCCTCCTGATCGATCATGATCAGCAGGTCGTCGCGCCCGTGCAGCGCGCGCAGTTCGTCGGTCAGCGCCCGCACCTGCGCGCGATCGGCGATGTTGCGCTTGAACAAGATATAGCCGGCCGGCTGCGCCTCGGCAAAGAAGGCGCGCTCGTCGGCGGTCAGGGTTTCGCCGGATAGGCCGAAGATGACGGGTTTCATGACGCCGATGCTAATGACTAAGGCGCGGGCTGTCGACGCCCGCGCCCTGTTTGGGTCAATTGACGATGATGCAGCTTTCGCCCGCGACCTTCAGCTTGCCGCAAACGGTGCCCGCCTGCCCGCCGGCGCTGGCGCGCAGACGATAGACGGTGCTGCCGCCCACTTCGGCCGGCTCGACCGACATGGCGAGCGGCGCCAGATAGGCAAAGCGCTTCGACAGGCGGCCCCAGGCATCCTTGGCGCCCGACGCACTGCCATAGGCGCCCAGCTGGATGACGCCGCTGCCAGCCGCCTTGGGCGCGGCTGCCTTGGGCGCGGCCCTGGTCTCGTCCTCGACCTTGGCGGTGACGCTCTGCGCCGGCTTGGCCGGAACAGCGGGCTTGGTGCCTGCGGGGGCAGCGCCGGTCGGGGTGATCGGCGCCTCGGGCACGCGGCTCGGATCGATCTGGCCATCGCGGGCCACGCCCTCGCTCGCGGCGAAGCTGGCATCGCCCTCGCCCTGGAACTTCTTGGCGTCCGCTTCCTTGGCCGCGATCTTGTAGTCGCCCTGCGGCGCGGCGATCAGCTGCCCCTCGCCCGCGCCGCCGTCGTTGCGGTTCTGCAGCCACCACATGCCCGCGACCACAGCGCCGATCAGCACCAGCCCCAGGATGATGAGGCCCAGCAGGCGCAGCGGCGAAATCCGCTCCTCATCCGCCTCGTCGAGCGCAGGCTCCAGCCAGGGCAGCCGGTCCTCGTCATCGAGGTCAAGTCGCCCACGTGCATAGTCACCCATTATCGAAACTCCGCTCGGCTCACTGCATTTCGGTCAGCGCGACCACGCCCATCAGGGCAAGGCCGTTGCGGATGATCTGCCCGATTCCGCGGCTCAAGAAAAGCCGGGCCGAGGTGAGCGCCGGATCGTCCGCCAGCACCACGCGCGCGCGCGGATCATCATTGCCCATATTCCACCAGCCATGGAATGCCGAAGCCAAGTCATTGAGATAGAAGGCAATACGATGCGGTTCGCGAGCCTGCGCCGATCCTTCGACGACGCGCGGGAACTGCGCTGCCAGCTTCACCAGGCTCAGCTCCGCCGTCCCAAGCAGGGACAGGTCAGGCGCGGGAAGGTCGATCCCGGCCTCCTCTGCACGGCGGCCGAGCGAGGAAATGCGGGCATGGGCATATTGCACATAGAAGACCGGATTGTCCTTCGAAGCTTCCACCACCTTGGCGAAATCGAAGTCCATCTGGGCATCGGCCTTACGCGTCAGCATGGTGAAGCGGACGACATCCTTGCCCACTTCGCGCACGACATCGGCCAGCGTCACGAAATTGCCGGCGCGCTTGGACATCTTCACCGGTTCGCCATCGCGCAGCAGGCGGACCATCTGGATGAGCTTCACGTCGAACCGCGCCTTGCCCTCGGTCAGGGCGGCGACGGCGGCCTGGATGCGCTTCACCGTGCCGGCATGGTCCGCGCCCCAGATGTCGATCAGTTGATCGGCCGATTGCGCCTTCTGGAAATGATAGGCCATGTCGGCGCCGAAATAGGTCCAGCTGCCATTCGACTTCTTGATCGGCCGATCCTGGTCGTCGCCGAACTTGGTCGAACGGAACAGCGGCAGCTCCACCGGCTCCCAATCGTCGGGCAATTCGCCCTTGGGCGCTTCCAGCACGCCGTCATAGACCAGGTCATGGGCGCGCAGCCAGGCCTCGGCCTCGGCCGGCTTGCCTGCCGCCTGCAGTTCGGCCTCCGATGAGAAAATGTCATGATGGATGCCCAGCAGCGCGAGATCGCTGCGGATCATGTCCATCATCTTTGCCACGGCAAAGGTGCGGAACAGGACCAGCCAGTCGCCTTCCGGCGCGCCAACGAACTTGTCGCCATATTCGGCGGCCAGCGCCTGACCCACCGGCACCAGATAATCGCCCGGATAAAGCCCCTCGGGGATCGCGCCGACATCCTCGCCCAGCGCTTCGCGGTAGCGGACATGCGCCGAGCGGGCGAGCACATCGACCTGGCCGCCGGCATCATTGATATAATATTCGCGGATCACCTTGTGCCCGGCATATTCCAGCAGGGTGGCGAGCGCGTCACCGACCACCGCGCCGCGGCAATGGCCCATATGCATGGGACCGGTGGGGTTGGCCGAGACATATTCGACGTTCACGGTCGTGCCCGCGCCGAAATCGGACCGGCCATAATCGGCGGCTTCGGCATGGATCGCCGCCAGTTCGGCGCGCCAGGTCGGGTCGGTCAGGGTCAGGTTGATGAAGCCGGGGCCGGCGATGCTGGCTACCTCGACCTCGTCCAGCGCCTGCAGCTTGGTCACGATCGCATCGGCCAGCGCGCGCGGATTGGTGCCGGCGGGCTTGGCCAGCACCATCGCGGCGTTGGTGGCCAGGTCGCCATGGCTGGGATCGCGCGGCGGCTCCACCGTCACCGGCTTGCGGTTGAGGCCGGCGGGCAGCGTGCCTTCAGCCTCCAGCGCGTCGAGCACGGCATCGAGATGGGCGGTGAAACGGGTGTAAAGGGACACGGGCATTTCCTTCAACTCCGTTCGCCCTGAGCGAAGTCGAAGGGCCAGGCTGAACGGAGTGAAGCACTTCGCTTCGCTCAGTGGCGGGCTTCGACTTCGCTCAGCCCGAACGGAAACAAATCAACGGGCTTAACGGGTCGCGTTATATTTGAGCTGATCCTGGGTCAGATTGAAACCCACGAGCAGCTCGAAGCTGGTTCGCTGCAGCGCCGCCTTGACGTCCGGCTGGGCGAAGGGGTCGATCGCGGCATCCGCGTCGCCTGCCTTGCGCTTCTGCGTGATCTTCTGCTGAATTTCCGGCGGCAGCGTGGCCGATGCCTTGTCGACATAGGAACCGGCCGTCGCGGTCGCGGTCGCGCGATATTCGCCCGGCGCGAAGTTCAACGTCACCTGGCCGATCCGCTTGGCGACGACGGCGCTGCCGCCGCGCACGATCGCCGAGAAATAGGGCAAGGTCACCTGGCGCGCGGCGCTGGCGTCGTTGCGACGCGCATTCACCACGAAGGTCGCCTGGGTATAAAGCTGGGCGCCATCGGAACAGGTCGAGCGCAGATCGGTGATGTTCGCCACCACGTCGATCGCGGAAGCATCGCGGCTCTGGGCCGGATTGAACAGGGTCACGTCACCGGTATAGGCCGGGATTGCAGCCACCGGGCAAGCCGAACGCACCGTGACGATACCGCCCGTCGGGTCGATTTCCCCCCGACGAGAACAGCCGGCAAGGGCAAGGGCGAGCATTCCGGTCAACGCAATTCGGGACAATGTCACAGGCAGCAATTCCTCAGCATGCCCCTTGGACAGAGGCGTCCGGCTTCCTTATCCATCCCCCGCCGCCCACGCAACACAAAGCGCGGTGATTTGCGTTGGCCCTTCCTTCGGGCGCGACATTGCCCTAAGCCGCGCCCATGACGCAGAGCCCCGCCCCTCGCCCGCCGATGACCCTGTTGATCGCTGCCCCGCGCGGCTTCTGTGCCGGTGTCGACCGCGCCATCATCATCGTCGAGCGCGCGATCGAGAAATATGGCGCGCCGGTCTATGTCCGCCATGAAATCGTCCACAACAAGTTCGTGGTCGACAGCCTGAAGGCCAAGGGCGCGATCTTCGTCGAGGAACTGGACCAGGTGCCCGACGGCGTGCCGGTGGTCTTTTCCGCCCATGGCGTGCCCAAGGCGGTGCCGGCCAAGGCGGAGGAGCGCGGCCTCGACTATCTCGACGCCACCTGCCCGCTGGTCAGCAAGGTGCATCGCCAGGCCGAACGCATGGTGACCGCCGGTCGCCACATCCTGTTCATCGGCCACAAGGGCCATCCGGAAGTGATCGGCACCTTCGGCCAGGTGCCCGAGGGGACGATGACGCTGATCGAGACGGTCGAGGATGCCGAAGCGCTGGCGCCTGTTGACGCCGACAATCTCGCCTTCCTGACCCAGACGACCCTGTCAGTGGACGACACCGCCGCGATCGTCGCCACGCTGGAGCGCCGCTTCCCCGCGATCATCGCGCCCAAGGGCGAGGATATCTGCTACGCGACATCGAACCGCCAGACGGCGGTCAAGGCGATCGCTGCCCGCTGCGACGCCGTCTATGTGATCGGCGCGCCCAACAGCTCCAACTCGCTGCGCCTGGTCGAGGTCGCCGAGCGTGAGGGCACCCCCGCCCGCCTGATCCAGCGCGCCGAGGAGATCGACTTTGCCTGGCTGGAGGGCGTGACGACGCTCGGCCTCACCGCCGGCGCCTCCGCGCCCGAAATATTGGTGCGCGAAGTCGTCGACCGGATTGCGGAGCGCTTCGCCGTGACCGAGGAACAGGTGGAAACAGCGCAGGAGAATATCTCCTTCAAGCTGCCGCGCGGACTGGAGGTCGCATAACCCCCATGGCCGTTTATACGCACGTTCCCGCCGAAGAGATTGATGCCTTCCTCAGCCGCTATGATGCCGGCCGGCTAGTGTCCGCCAAGGGCATCGCCGAAGGGGTGGAAAACAGCAATTATCTGCTCGAAACCACCGCACATGACGGAAGCGGCCACCGCTATATCCTGACCCTCTATGAAAAGCGGGTGGATGAGGCGGACCTGCCCTTCTTCATGGACCTGCTCGACCATCTGGGCGCGCGCGGCTGTCTGGTGCCGCGCTTCATCGCCGACACCGATGGCAAGCGGCTGCAACAGCTGGGCGGGCGCCCGGCCTGCCTGATCGAGTTTCTGACCGGCATTTCCGTGACCGAACCGACCCCGGCCCAGGCGCGCGCCTGCGGCGTGGCGCTGGGCGAACTGCACAGGGCGGCGCAGGGTTTTGCCGGCGAGCGGCGCAATGCGCTGGACAAGGATGGCTGGCACGCGCTGGCGGCCAAGTGCGGCGATGACTTCGACCAGATCGCGCCGGGCCTTGGCGCCCGCGTGGCGGAGGAACTGGCCTTTCTCGACGCCCATTGGCCGGCCGACCTGCCGCGTTCGGTGATCCATGCCGACCTGTTCCCGGACAATGTCCTGATGCTGGGCGATGAAGTCACCGGCCTCATCGACTTCTATTTCAGCTGCACCGACATTCGCGCCTATGATCTGGCCGTCACCCACAGCGCCTGGTGCTTCAGCAATGACGGCGCCACCTGGTATGGCGACCGCGCGGTCGCGATCGGCGCGGGCTATGGCGAGGCCCATGGCCTGACCGATGCGGAACGGGCCGCCTTCCCGATCCTGTGCCGCGGCGCAGCGCTGCGCTTCCTGCTGACCCGCGCCTATGACTGGATCAACACGCCCGCCGATGCACTGGTGACCCGCAAGGATCCGCTCGCCTATCTGCGCCGCATGGATTTCTACGCCAAGGCCGACCCGGCGGAGCTGCTCGGCGCATGAGCGACCTGCCGCAAGTCCAGATCTTCACCGACGGCGCGTGCAAGGGCAATCCTGGTCCGGGCGGCTGGGGCGCGGTGCTGCGCTTTGGCGACCAGGAGAAGGAAATCTTCGGCGGCGAGGCGATGACCACCAACAACCGAATGGAGATGATGGCCGCGGTCGAGGCGCTCAACACGCTCAAGAAGCCGTGCGAGGTGACGCTCTACACCGACAGCAAATATGTCATGGACGGCATCACCAAATGGATCTTCGGCTGGCAGAAGCGCGGCTGGAAGACCGCCGACAACAAGCCGGTCAAGAATGTCGAGATCTGGCAGGAACTGGTGAAGGCCGCCGCCCGGCACAAACTGACATGGCAATGGGTCAAAGGCCATGCCGGCCACCCGGAAAATGAGCGGGCCGATGCCCTCGCCTGCGCCGCGGCGGAAAGCTTCCGCAAATAGGATACGGACGGGGAGGTCACCCTCCCCGCGCCGCGCAGCTTATTCGGCTTCTTCGATCGGCGCGCCGGGGCCGTTCTTCAGGATCGACTCGATCGCATTCTTCGCGCTGGCCTTGGAGCTGTAGCCCTCGGTCCAGAAGATGATCTCGGCATTATATTTGAACTTGGCCACGAACTCGCCGGCCTTGTTCTTCTCGATCACGAACTTGTGCGCCATCATGCTCTCCTGCTGGTTGCGCTATCGAAACCGTTCGGGAGCATAAGCAGCGATATCGAGGCTGGCAATCGCCTGCGGCATCGCCTTGCCAGTCAACAGGCTGGCGCCCAGCAGCGCCGCCGCCGGGGCGGTCTGGATGCCGAAACCGCCCTGCCCGGCGAACCAGAAGAAGCCCTCGACCGCCGGCTCGAAGCCATAGACCGGCACCCGGTCCGGCGCGAAGCTGCGCAGGCCGGCCCATTTGCGTTCGACCGCCGCGATCCGCCAGTCGACCGCCGCCTGGAACCGGTCGATGGCCTGGGCGATCGCCAGTTCCTCGGGCGCGGCGTCGCAGGGGGGCGAGGCAACCTCGTCATGCGGCGTCAGCCAGATCCGCCCCTGCCCCTCGGGCTTGAAATAGAAGCCGCCCTGCATGTCCATCACCAGCGGCATCTCGTCGGCTGGCATATCCTCCAGCCGCAACTGCACCACCGTCCGGCGGTAGGGCGTGATGCCGACCGGCGCGACACCGCAGGCCACAGCGACATCATCCGCCCAAGCCCCGGCGGCATTGACCAGCAGGCCGCATTCGATCGGCCCGTCACCGGTCTCGATCCGCCAGCCATCGCCCTGTCGTTCGGCGCGCTCCAGCCTTGCCCCCAGCCGCATTTCGCCGCCCAGCTTGCGGAACCGGCGCAGATAGGCCTGATGCAGCGCCGCGACATCGATGTCGCGGCAACTCGGTTCCAGCACGCCCAGCACCCAGTCGGACCGCAACCCCGGCACCAGGCTCGCCGGCGCCACCGGCTGCAATTCGACCGCCCCGGCAAAATCGGCCAGCAGCGCGTCGCGCAAGCCTTCATCCCCGGCCCGGCCGATATGCAGCGTGCGGCGCGGGGAGAGGAAGGAGCCATCGAAGAAATCGGGATCGGGCGACTCCAGCAGCCTGCCCGAAGCCGTGGTCAGCGGCTGGACCACCGGCCCGCCATAGGTTTCTTCCCAGAAGGCGACCGATCGCCCCGTCGCATGATAGCCGGCGCTATCCTCCATCTCCAGGATCAGCACCCGCGCCGTTTCCGCCAGCGTCGCGCCCAGGCTGGCGCCTGCAATCCCGCCACCGACAATCACGATATCGGGTCTGTTCAACGGGCAACCTCATCCAGGAAACGGTCGATCCGCCCCAGCGCATCGAGCCGCACCGGGTCGAGCTCGCGCAGGATTTCATGCGCGGCCTCGCGCCCATAGACATGCAGGCGGGCATCGGGCAAGCGCGCCGCGATCCGCCGGATGGCCGGCGTCGCCACCAGCCGGTCGCGACTGGCCGCCAGGACAAGAGTCGGCGTCGCGATTCGCTCCGGCCCGTTTCCGGCCTCCAAAGCGCGAGTCGACTCGAGCGCCAGCCGCACCCAGTTCCAGCTCGGCGGCCCCAGCGCGATGTCCCGACTATGGTCCCGCCACCAGATTTCATCGGCATAGCGATCGGGGTCATGGGTCAGCCGCTTCTGCCGCATCTGGCGCTGCCGCTCGCTCTCTTCCTTCTGTGTCCAGGCCTGCTTTTCCCCTTGGCCGATCCCGCACATGACATTGGCGATCGCCACCGCCAGCCAGCGCGGTAGCGGGGCCGTATGCAGGCCCAGCATCGGCGCCACGGCCACGGCCGCACCGGGTGCAGGCAGGCCTTCGGCCAGCGCCCGCAGCAGCATATGCCCGCCCATGCTGTGGCCCAACATGACCGTCGGGCCACTGCCCTCCGCGCGCCAATCATTTGAAAGCGCGCGCAAATCGTCAATCCACCGGGCGAAGTCGTCGATATGGCCGCACAGCGGATCATCGGTCAGCCGGCCCGACCCGCCCTGCCCGCGCCAGTCGAAGCTGGTCACAGCCCAGCCCCGCTGCGCCCAGTGGTGGATCACCTCCAGATATTTCTCGATCATGTCGCCACGACCGTTGAGGATCAGCATCCGGCCACGGGTACCAGCGCCCAGCCGATAGCGGCGGATCGGCCAGCCGTCGGGGGCCTGCCAATAATCCAGCTGGCCACCCATCGGCCAGGCACGACGGTCAAGGGCGGGCGACGGGAAGATCGGCGAATCCATGGGCCATGGTTACGGTTTGGTAAGCCATATGGTCTAGTGCCTGACCCTCATGTTGGGGGAATATTTCAGACTGGCGCTGATCGCCGCACTGGGCATCCTGCTGATCGCAGCCGCGATCACGGACCTGCGCGCGCGCATCATCTCCAACCGGCTGAACCTGGGCGTCGCCGCCCTGGCGCCACTATGGTGGATCGCCTGCGGCTTGCCGCTCTGGCCGGGCATGGCGGTGCAGTTGCTGGTCGGCCTGCTGGTCTTCGTCCTGTTCGCCGCGCTGTTCGCGTTCGGCATGATGGGCGGGGGCGATGTGAAGCTGCTCGGCGCGCTGGCGCTGTGGTTTCCGTGGCAGGCGGTGCTGACCCTGTTGACGCTGATGGCGATTCTGGGCGGGGCCGTGACGATCGTCACGGTGATCCACCACCGCCTCCGCCGGAAGCAGGGCCAACCCGAAATACCCTACGGCGTAGCCATATCGATCGCCGCCCTTTGGTTACTTGGCGAACGATATCTTAACCAATTTGCGTGATGATTGGGCCCCTGGGGGCAGGCCGCCCATTTGAGAAAGGCGAGTTTCGTCATGGATGCTAAGAAGATCGTGCTGCTGGTGGGGGCGCTAATCATAGCGGTCACTACAGCCTTGCTTGCGCGCAGCATGCTGAGTTCTTCATCTACGCCGCAGGTGAACGCGGCCGCAATGCCGAACGAGGCGGACCAGCCGCATGTTCTGGTGGCGACCAAGGCCCTGCCGGTGGGGACCATTTTGGACGCGGAAAGCTTCCGCTTCCAGCCCTGGCCCAAGGATCTGATCGAGGCCGCTTATTATCTCAAGGGCCAGGCCGATCCGCTCAAGCTTGCAGGCAGCGTGGTGCGCAATCCGATCACCGCCGGCCAGCCGCTGACCCAGGGCGCCGTCATCCGTCCGGGCGACCGTGGCTTCCTGGCCGCAGCTCTCGGTCCGGGCATGCGGGCCGTGACGGTCCCGGTCTCCTCGCAGAACGCGGTTGCCGGCTTCGTTTTCCCGGGCGATCGCATCGACCTGGTATTGACCCAGACGGTCGCCGGTGGCGGCGATGGCGCCCCGCTCAAGGTGTCGGAAACGATCCTGCGCAACCTGCGCGTGCTCGCCACCGACCAGCGCACCGACGCGCTCGGCCCCGATGGCAAGCCCGTCGTCCAGACCTATTCCAACGTCACGCTCGAAGTGACGCCCAAGATCGCGGAAAAGATCGCCGTGTCGCAGACCATCGGCTCGCTGTCGCTGTCGCTGCGCTCGATCGCCGACACCGCGTCGGACCTTGACGCCGCCATTGCCGGTTCCGACGTCGACCTGCCCGATGGCAGCAATCCGGGTTCGGAAAAGTCGATCATTGCCAAGATCGCGGCCCGTCCGGTCGATCGCGGCTCCACCTATTCGACCGGCGCCGACGTGTCGCGCTACCAGCGCAGCAGCGTCCCGGCCAAGCCTGATGCAGCGGCCATGCCCGCCATGGCGGCTCCGGGTGGCGCACCGGTCGGCACGGCCGAGTTCAAGGGGCCGACCGTCCGCATCGCCCGCGGCACCAGTGTGACCGAAGTTCCGGTCGGGGGGAAGTAAGATGAACGCTTATCAGATGCTTGCGCGGCACAAGGCGGCTCGTCCGCTCGCCGCCCCGGCGATCGCGCTCGGCCTGGCTATCGCCGCCGTCGCGGCGCCCGCCACGGCCCTCAACGCCGCCCCCGCAGCGGATCAGGACAATGCGATCCTGATGTCGGTCGGCGGCAGCAAGGTCGTCAACCTGCCGGCCAAGATGTCCGATGTCGTCATCGCCAATCCCGATGTCGTCGATGTCCATGTCCGCTCGAACAACCAGCTCTATCTGATCGCCAAGAAGCCGGGCGAAACCACCGTCTTCGTCACGGCCGGCAATGGCAAGGTGCTGTTTTCCGGTACCGTTCGCGTCGGCAACAACCTGACCACCATCGACGACATGCTGCGCCTGGCGATGCCGGGTGCCAATATCGCCGTCAACAAGATGAACGGCATGGTGCTGCTGACCGGCACGATCAAGGCGCCCGAGGACGCGGCCGAAGCCGAACGTCTGACCCAGGCTTTCGTCGGCAAGGAAACGACCGTCGTCAGCCGCCTGCTGATGGCGACCCCGCTTCAGGTCATGCTGCAGGTCAAGATCGCCGAAGTCAGCAAGGATGTCGGCCACAAGATCGGCACCAACTTCGCCACCACGGATTCAGCCACCGAAAGCACACGCGGGATGATGGGAGGCGGTTCGCGCGCCTTCGCCACTTATGACCGCAATGAGGACGTCTGGAATTTCACTTACCCGTCTGACGGGAGCTACAGCTTGGGCGGCGTTGCCCGGCTGTTCGGCATGGATGTCGCCGGTGCGCTCGACCTTGCCGAATCCAGCGGCCTGGCCACCATGCTGGCACAGCCAAATCTGACGTCCTTGTCGGGCGAAACCGCCAGCTTCCTGGCCGGTGGCGAATATCCCTACACGGTCAACAATGGTCCGTCGTCGGGCAACAGCATCCAGTTCAAGCAATATGGCGTGCAACTGGCCTTCACGCCGACCGTGCTGGCCGATGGCCGCATCTCGCTGCGCGTCCGCCCGACCGTGTCGAGCCTGGACTTCAGCGTCAGCAGTTCGGTGCCTGCACTCAAGAGCCGCACTGCCGAAACCACGGTGGAACTGGGTTCCGGCCAGGCCTTCATGATCGCCGGCCTGCTCAACAATGAAACCGGCAACACGGTCAACAAGGTGCCGGGCCTGGGCAATGTCCCGATCCTGGGCAGCCTGTTCAAGTCGCGCAGCTTCCAACGCAACGAGACCGAACTGGTGATCGTCGTCACCCCCTATCTGGTGAAGCCGGTCAACGCGTCCGACATTCGTCTGCCCACCGATGGGTTCCGCAACGCCAATGTCGGCCAGGGCCTGTTCCTGGAACAGATGCATGACGGCGTCAGCGGCGCCCAGCCCAATATGCCGACCCGTGCGCCGGGCTCGCCCGTCGCCCCCGCACCCGGTCCGCAGGCTTCGATCGCCGCACCCGCGCTCGCCGCTCGCGAAGACAGCCGGTCGTCCGGCAAGTCGGGCGGCGCGACCCCCGGCTTCAGCTTCTGACGGAAGGACAAAAGATATGACTTCCACGTCCCGCAAGACCCTCGTCCGCCTCGGCACCCTCGCCCTGCTGGCGCTGCCGCTCGCGGCCTGCTCGACCGACAGCCCCAATCGCGGCGTGGACTCGGTCCACCAGCCGGTCGTCAGCTATAGCAGCTA
Organism: Sphingobium sp. MP9-4; assembly: GCF_005281675.1. Lineage (NCBI taxonomy): Bacteria > Pseudomonadati > Pseudomonadota > Alphaproteobacteria > Sphingomonadales > Sphingobiaceae > Sphingobium > Sphingobium sp. MP9-4. The sequence goes on from NZ_LUFI01000037.1 coordinate 38,441, forward strand.
CACCTTCGACGTGCAGGCTGGCGGCGGTCGCCTTTCGCCTGCCGAAGCCGCGCGCCTGGATGACTGGTTCGCCACGATCAAGCTTGGCTATGGTGATCGGGTCGCAATCGTTACCGACGCAGGCTATTACAGCCCGGACATTGGCGAAGATATCGCCAATGTCGTCGCGCGCCATGGCATGTTGCTGGGCCAGGACAGTTCGGCAGCCGCCGGCTCCGCCCCGGAAGGCAGCATCCGACTGGTCGTGCGCCGCACCACCGCGTCAGTCCCCGGCTGCCCCGACTGGTCGAACAAGGCTGAAACGCCGATGAGCTTGGGCGTCTCCTCCAATTTCGGTTGCGCCATGAACAGCAATCTGGCGGCGATGGTCGCCGACCCCGAAGATCTGGTCCGTGGCCAGAGCAGCGATAGCGAATTGCGCACCGCGACTTCGAACCGCGCCATTTCCACCTATCGCGACAAGGCACCGACCGGCGCTGGCGATCTCAAGCAACTCTCGAACGGAGGCCAGTAAGATGAACGCACCCTGGAAACATGGTTCCGTGGGCCAGCGTGACCCCTTCCACGCCTTCGTTTGCGACGATCACAGCTTCGATCTGCTGCGCGCAGTCGCATCCGAAATGGGCTGGGCACCGGAAAAGGTGAACAAGGGCGGCATGCGCAACGCAGTGCAGAGCCTGTCGATCACCGCCAGCCCGCAGATCCTGTTCGTCGACATGTCGGAAAGCGGCGATCCGCTGAACGACATCAACAGCCTCGCGGAAGTGTGCGAACCCGGCACTGTCGTGATCGCCGCAGGCCAGGTCAACGACGTGCGCCTCTATCGTGATCTGGTCGCCAGCGGCATCCAGGATTATCTGCTCAAGCCTTTTGGTGCTGACCAGCTGCGCGATGCGCTGGCGCAGGCGCAGGCCGTCTTCCTCGCCCCGCGCGACGTGGGGCCTGAACGCCCGCACATGACGGTCGCCGTCGTCGGCACCCGTGGCGGCGTCGGCGCCTCCAGCATGGCGACCTCGCTCGCCTGGATGCTGAGCGAAAAGAAGAAGCGCCCAACCGCACTGCTCGATCTCGACATCCATTTCGGCACCAATGCGCTGGCGATGGATCTGGAACCGGGCCGTGGCCTGACCGACGCGATCGAGAATCCCAGCCGCATCGACGGGCTGTTCATCGAGCGCGCCATGGTTCGCGCCAGCGACATGCTGGCCATCCTGTCGGCCGAAGCGCCGATCAACCAGCCGATGATGACCGATGGTGGCGCCTTCTACCAGTTGCTGGAAGAGTTCCGTCAGGCGTTCGAATGCAGCATCATCGATCTGCCGCGCAACATGCTGATCCAGCACACGCACCTGATGACCGACGTCAATGTCGCGGTGGTGGTGACCGAACTCAGCCTGGCGGCGGCGCGCGACACGATCCGCATCCTGTCCTGGCTCAAGTCGAATGCACCGCAGGCCCGCATCCTGGTGGTCGCCAATCGCGTCCATCCCGGCGCACCGGAAATCAGCCGCAAGGATTTCGAACAGTCGATCGAACGCAAGGTCGATGTGATCGTGCCGTTCGACCTGCGCATCGCGGCCCAGGCCGCCAAGCTCGGCAAGACGCTGGCCGAAACCGCCAAGGGCAGCAAGGTCGGCGCCGCCTGCACCGCCATGATGGACGAAGTTCTGGGTCTGGCCGGCGATGAAGCCGATAATGCGGGCGGCAAGTCCGCAGCGAAGAAGGGCGATTCCCTGCTCGGCAAGATCGGCGATTTCAAGAGCATGATCCCGTCGCGCCGCAAGGACAAGGCGACGGCACTGGAAGGCTGACGCGCGGGCCGCTTCAGGGCGGCCCCGCACAGCCATATTCACGCACGGGGAACGGGCGAACAATGGACGGCAATTTCCTTCTGATCTTGGTGTTGATCGCGACCATGCTTGGCTTGGTCGTGGTTGCCTTTGCCGGCCCCTCGCCCGACAAGGCGCAGAAACGCCGGGTCGCGCTGATCCGTGGCCGCCACAGCGACTCCACCGAGGCGATGATGGAAGCGCGCATGCGCAAGGCCATCTCCACTCGGGCGACCGGCAACGAAGCCAAGATGCTGGTCTCGCTGATCCCCAATCCGGAGAATCTGGCCAAGCGCATCCGCATGACCGGCAAGAAATGGACGCTCAGCCAATATATGACGTCCTGCGCGGTGGTCTTCCTGGTCGCGACGCTTTTCCTGCTGATGCGCGGATTTCCCTTCCTGCTGGCCCTGATGGTGGGGCTGGCGGCGGGGCTCGGCCTGCCGCATCTGTGGGTCGGCCGCCTGATCAAGAAGCGCATCAACCAGTTCACGACGAAATTTCCCGACGCGCTCGAGCTGCTGACCCGCGGCCTGCGATCGGGCCTGCCGGTCGGCGAGACGCTGGGCATCGTGTCGAGCGAAATCCCCGGCCCGGTCGGCGAGGAATTCAAGCTGATCACCGAACGGATCAAGATCGGCAAGAGCATGGACCAGGCGCTGCAGGAAACCGCCGATCGCCTGGGCACGCCGGAATTCCAGTTCTTCGTCATCACCCTGGCGATCCAGCGCGAAACCGGCGGCAACCTCGCCGAAACGCTGCAGAACCTTGCCACCGTGCTGCGCCAACGCGCCCAGATGAAGCTCAAGATCCGCGCCATGTCGTCGGAATCCAAGGCGTCGGCCTATATCATCGGCGTCCTGCCTTTCCTCGTGTTCGGCATGATCTGCTACATCAACTTTGGCTATATGAGCCCCTTCTTCACCCCCGATCCGGCGGGCATTTTCGGGCTCTCGACGATGCAGGTCGTCGGCATCGGCGGCATGTGCTGGATGGCCATCGGCGCCTTCATCATGGCCCAGATGATCAACTTCGAGATTTGACGGGGAACGGATAGAGATATGGACGCCCCTACCCCCACCGGCACGCTGTTCGGCATGACCGCGACCGATTTCGGCACGCTGCTCGCCGCGCTGGCCACGCTCGCCACCCTCTACGCGCTCTACGCCGTGATGACCGTGCGCGATCCGATGGCCAAGCGCGTCAAGGCGCTCAACGAACGTCGTGAGCAGCTCAAGGCCGGCATCACCGCCTCGACCGCCAAGCGCCGCGCCAAGCTGGTCAACAAGAACCAGACGACCGACCAGATGCGGTCCTTCCTGACCAGCCTCAAGGTGCTGCAGGACGACCAGCTCAAGGACGCCCAGATCCGCCTGGCCCAGGCCGGCATCCGCTCCAAGGACTGGGCGGTCGCCGTCATCTTCGGCCGCATGATCATGCCGATCCTGATCGGCGGCACCGCCGCGATCCTGCTCTATGCCGTGGGCATCTATCCCGAATGGGGCGGTGCCAAGCGGTTCATGGCCTTCGCCGGCGCACTGCTGCTCGCCTACAAGGCCCCCGACCTCTTCATCGACAACAAGATCGCCAAGCGTTCTGCCGCGATCCGCAAGGGCCTGCCCGACGCGCTCGACCTTCTGGTCATCTGCGCCGAGGCCGGCCTGACCGTCGACGCCGCCTTCAGCCGCGTCGCCCGCGAACTGGGCCGCGCCTATCCCGAACTGGGTGACGAGTTCCAGTTGACGGCGATCGAGCTCAGCTTCCTCACCGAACGCCGCATGGCCTTTGAGAATCTGGCGACCCGCGTGAAACTGGACGCGGTCAAGGGCGTGGTCACGACCATGATCCAGACCGAGAAATATGGCACGCCGCTCGCTTCCGCGCTGCGCGTCCTGTCGGCCGAGTTCCGCCATGAACGCATGATGCGCGCGGAAGAAAAGGCCGCCCGCCTCCCCGCGATCATGACCGTGCCGCTGATTCTCTTCATCCTGCCGACCCTGTTCGTCGTCATCCTGGGGCCGGCCGCCTGCTCGATCAGCACGGCTTTCTAAAAAAATTCGGGCTAGGAGGGGGCGCTGCCGTAGCGTCCCCTCTTTCCGTTTCCGTAAACTGCAAGCGAAGCGCTGGCGCGCCGCATTTTCCTCCCTTATTCTCACCCTCAACCCAAAAGGAGAGGATCGCATCATGACCATCAAGACCGGCGCTCGCGTCGCCATCGCCGCTCTGGCCGCTTTCACCACCGCCCTGCCCGCTTATGCGGCCCAGCCCATCACCGGCCGCTGGTCGACCGTTGATGGCAAGGCGATCGTCCAGATCGCGCCGTGCGGAAAGAGCATCTGCGGCAAGATCGAGAAGATCGTGAAGCCGACGCCAGGCCGCCCGCAGACCGACATCAAGAATCCCGATCCGGCGCTGCGCTCCAAGCCGCTGGTCGGCCTTGCCCTGCTGTCGGGCTTCAGCGATGCGGGCGACATCTGGAAGGGCACGATCTACGACCCGGAAAGCGGCAAGAGCTATACGTCCAAGGTCAGCCGCAATGGCGACGGCACGCTCAAGGTTCAGGGCTGCATCGCCTTCTTCTGCAAGACCCAGACCTGGACGCCGCTGCGCTGATCCCGCGCACAGCCTGGAAAACGAAAGGGGCGCCAAATGGCGCCCCTTTTCCTGTCGATACGGTCCCGTTCAGTCCCCGGCATGCTCCATCGGCGTGAAGCGCTGCGACCAGAGCGCGCCATAGATCGCCATCCACTGCACCACCGGCCCCAGCCCCTTGGTCCGCGCCGCGAACCAGGTTTCGCGCCCCGTCCGCCGGGCCGTCACCAGACCGGCACGCTTGAGCTTGCCCATATGGCGCGACACCATCGGTTGCGACACGCCGGCCACGGCGGTCAGCGCGACGACATTCTGCTCCCCTTCGCGCACCAGATATTCCAGCAGGGCACGTCGTGTGCCGTCGGACAGCGCCTTGAAGAGTGAATCGCTGTTCGCTCCAAGGTCGCCTCTGAATTTCACTTCCGTCATGCAAATTTCATAATCATCTGGTTATGATTTGGTCAAGCGAAGGATGATTTTGGACTCGGTCGCGCCATTAACGAAAAAAAGTGCGAACCGCCTCCTCGCTGAGTCTTTTGAGTCACACCACCCGATGATGAGTCTCGCGCGACTCGCATGACTCAATATGTTGTGGCTACCCGCTTCGTTCTCCACCATCCTCGCAATCCTGACAGGGATGAGCGCTAAATCCCTGACCTTGACGGCAGACTCCTGAGGACTCAGTGCTGACGGACGAAACATATGGGGGTTGCACACATGGGTGTCATGGAACGCGTCGCACCGCGGCGGAAGAAGGCGGTTGCGCTCGCGCCGGCACCGGCGATCGAGGCAAACCGCCTGCTGCGCGGTGACTGTATCGCGGAAATGGCCAAGCTGCCCGACGGCTGCATCGACATGATCTTTGCCGATCCGCCTTATAATCTCCAGCTCGGCGGCGACCTGTTCCGCCCCGAGGGCGGCCGCGTCGATGCGGTCGACAATGACTGGGACAAGTTCGACACGCTTAGCAGCTATGACCGCTTCACCAAGGCGTGGCTGGCGCAGGCGCGCCGCATCCTCAAGCCCAATGGCACGATCTGGGTGATCGGCAGCTATCACAACATCTTCCGCGTCGGCGCTGCCTTGCAGGATGAGGGATTCTGGATCCTCAACGACATCATCTGGCGCAAGGCGAACCCGATGCCCAATTTCAAGGGCACCCGCTTCACCAACGCGCATGAGACGCTGATCTGGGCCAGCCAGGGCGAGGACGCCAAGTACACGTTCAACTACAAGGCGATGAAGACGCTCAATGACGAGCTGCAGATGCGCTCCGACTGGGTGCTGCCGATCTGCGGCGGCCAGGAGCGGCTGAAGCGCAACGGCACCAAGGCGCATCCGACGCAGAAGCCGGAATCGCTGCTCTATCGGGTGATGCTGTCCTGCACCAAGCCGGGCGACATCGTGCTCGATCCCTTCTTCGGCACCGGCACCACTGGCGCCGTCGCCAAGCGCCTGGGTCGCCAGTGGATCGGCATCGAGCGCGAGCCCGACTATATCGAGGTGGCCGAGGAACGCATTGCCGAGGCGCTGCCGCTCGATGAATCCGCGCTCGCCATCATGCAGACCGCACGCCAGCAGCCCAAGGTCGCCTTCGGCACGCTGGTCGAGACCGGCTATCTCCAGCCCGGCTCGGTGGTGATGGACAGCAAGCGCCGCTGGAGCGCCACCGTGCGCGCCGACGGCTCGCTCGCCGTGGGCAGCGACACCGGTTCGATCCACAAGCTGGGTGCCACGCTTCAGGGCGCGCCGAGCTGCAACGGCTGGACCTTCTGGCATATCGAGAAGGCGGGCAAGCTGCACCCAATCGACACGCTGCGCCAGACCTATCTGCTCGCCAACGAGCCTTGATTTCCGTCCCCCGTTCGGGTTGAGGCAGCCATAGTTCTTCCAAGACATGGCCCCGACCCGTCCGGGGCGAACGGAGCTTTATGACCCTCTCCTCCATCCCCGCTGACGCCCGGCTATACCTCAAGCCGACCTGGTTCGTGCCGAGCCCGATCGGCCTGGCGGACGGATCGGCGGCGCGGATGGGCAATGGCCTGATCTGGTTCCAGGCCTATGAACTGACGGCGCGCCATGCCGGCCGCCGCATCGCCCGCGAAACCATCCCGGTCGCCGCGTTCGAGACGGTCACCGCCACTCTGCCCGACCCGCTGGCCGAGCGCGCCCGCCAACTGGCCGCGAACATCTCCGCCCAGCGCGCGCCACTCAGCCTTGGCGATCGCGTCATCCGCTTCGACGCGCCGCAGGCGATGGCGATCCTCAACATCACGCCCGACAGCTTCTCCGACGGCGGCAAGCATATGACCGACCCGCAGGCGGCGGCCGATGCCGGCTTTGCCATGGCGGCGGCCGGCGCCGCGCTGATCGATGTCGGCGGCGAATCCACCCGGCCCAAGGCGCCCAAGCTATGGGAGGGCGATGAGATCGCTCGCATCGTGCCGGTGATCGAGAAGCTCGCCGCAGCCGGCGTCGCCATGTCGGTCGACACGCGCAAGGCGGCGGTGATGGAGGCGGCGCTGGCCGCCGGCGCCCATGTCATCAACGATGTCAGCGCGCTGGAGCATGATCCCCGCAGCCTGGAGGTCGCGGCCCGTGCCGGCTGTCCGGTGATCCTGATGCACGCGCCTTCGACCGGTGACGATCCGCACGACAATCCCAACGGCTATGCCGATGTCGTCACCGACGTGTTCGACTATCTCGACGCCCGCATCGCCGCCTGCCTCGACGCTGGCATCGCGCGCGAGAAGATCATGGTCGATCCGGGGCTGGGCTTCGGCAAGAGCCTGGCGGACAATCTGGCGCTGGTGAACGGCCTTGCGACCTTCCAGGGGCTGGGCGTGCCGCTGCTCTTCGCCGGCAGCCGCAAGCGCCTGATCGGCGCCCTGTCGAACGAGGCACCGGCGCCAGACCGGCTCGGCGGTTCGGTCGCCCTCGCCTTCCGCGCGGCACAACTGGGCGCGCAGATGGTGAGGGTCCACGACGTCAAGGAAAGCGTTCAGGCGCTCCATCTTTGGCGGGGCCTGGCCGATGCGGGGCTGAGCGCGGTCTGACACCGCGCCCGGCCACCGCCATCCTTATTCGCTCAGGATGAACTCCACGCCCGCCATGGCGTGGATTTCGGTGCAGTCGTAGATCGGCAGCACATTGGCCTTCACGTCGACGATCATCTCCAGTTCGGTGCAGGCCAGCACGACGGCCTGCACATCCTCCTTGGCGATGTCGGTTAGTTCCGACTTCATGAAACGCTCGGAATCGCGGTTGATCTTGCCGACGGTCAGTTCGTCATAGACGATCCGGTCGATCCGCTCGGCCAGCGCCACATCGGCCGGCAGCAGCGACACGCCATGCGACACCAGCCGCTGGCGATAATATTTCTCGGTCATCACGTTGCGCGTGCCGATCAGCGCGGCGCGATCGATCCGGTCGGCCTTCATCCGCGTGCCGACGACATCGGCGATGTGGATGATGGGAATGGCGATGCTCGCCTGGATCCGGTCATAGATGCGGTGCATGCTATTGGCGCAGATCAGCAGCGCTTCGGCCCCGCCCTGTTCCAGCCGCTGGGCCGCGCCGATCAGATGGCCCGATGCGCAATCCCAGTCTTCCTGCGTAATGCAGCCGGAAACCTGCGCGAAATCGAGGCTTTCGATCAGCAGCCGCGCACTGTGCTGGCCACCCTTGGCCCGGTGGATCGCCTGGTTGATGATCTCATAATAGCGGGCGGTGGACGTCCAGCTGAGACCACCAATCAGACCGAGTTTACGCATGTCGCTCCCAATATGGGGGCGCCTGTCCGGCCCCGTGCGGGCCGGGCATGTCGGTGCCCCAGCCCTTCTTTTACGAAAGATGCGGGCTTCGACAAGTCAGGACGATCCACCCGCCCCGTCGACGGGGCGATCCGACGCGGGTGGATCGGGTCACTTTAGTGGGCCAGCGCCTTGACGATCTCCTCGACCATCTTCTTGGCGTCGGCCAGCAGCATCATGGTGTTGTCCATGTAGAAGACCTCATTGTCGACGCCGGCATAGCCGGCCCCGCCCATGGAGCGCTTCACGAACAGCACCGACTTGGCGTTGGCGACGTCCAGGATCGGCATGCCATAGATGGGCGACGTCTTGTCGGTCTTGGCCGCCGGATTGGTCACGTCATTGGCGCCGATGACGAAGGCAACGTCGGCCTGGCCGAACTCGCTGTTGATGTCCTCCAGCTCGAACACCTCGTCATAGGGAACGTTCGCTTCGGCCAGCAGCACGTTCATGTGGCCGGGCATGCGCCCTGCGACCGGATGGATCGCATATTTGACGTTCACGCCTTCCTTCTTGAGCAGGTCGGCCATTTCGCGCAGCGCATGCTGCGCCTGGCTGACCGCCATGCCGTAACCCGGCACGATGATGACATTGTCCGCCTGGCTCATCAGGAAGGCCGCATCCTCGGCGCTGCCGCGCTTGTAGGGACGGTCGACCGCCGCCGCGCCGCCGCCCGACGGACCGGCTTCCGCGCCGAAGCCGCCGGCGATCACGCTGATGAAGCTGCGGTTCATCGCCTTGCACATGATGTAGGACAGGATCGCGCCGGAACTGCCCACCAGCGCGCCGGTGATGATCATCGCCGTATTGCCCAGGGTGAAGCCCATGGCTGCAGCGGCCCAGCCCGAATAGCTGTTCAGCATCGACACCACGACCGGCATGTCCGCGCCGCCGATCGGGATGATCAGCAGGAAGCCGATGACGAAGCTCAGCGCCGTCACGGTCCAGAAGATCCAGGGCGACTGGTCGGTCACGAAATAGGCGATCAGGCCCAGGATCGCCGCCAGCGTCGCCAGATTGATGACATGGCGGCCCGGCAGCATGATCGGCTTGCCCGACATGTTGCCGTTCAGTTTCAGGAAGGCAATGACCGAACCCGAGAAGGTGATCGCGCCGATCGCGACGCCCAGCCCCATCTCGATGCGGCTGGCATTGTGGATCTCGTTCGTCAGCGGATCGAGAATGCCGAACGCGCCGGGATTGAGATAGGCGGCCGCGCCGACCAGCACGGCGGCCAGGCCGACCAGCGAGTGGAAGGCCGCGACCAGCTGCGGCATCGCCGTCATCTCGATGCGACGGGCGATGATGAAGCCGATGCCGCCACCGATGGCGATGGCGCCCAGGATCTCGGGCAGGCTCAGCACATCATGGGTATAAAGGGTCGTGACCACGGCGATCGCCATGCCGACCATGCCCATGCGGTTGCCGCGACGGCTGGTCGACGGGCTCGACAGGCCGCGCAGCGCCAGGATGAAGAGGACGCCGGAAACCAGATAGGCCAGCGCAACGAAGGGCGAGACGGGCGCAACCTCGTGCATCACTTGCGCTCCTTCTTCTTGTACATGGCCAGCATGCGCTCGGTCACGGCAAAGCCACCGAAGATGTTGACCGACGCAAAGACCACCGCGACCAGCCCCAGCAGCTTGGCCGCCAGGCTACCGGCCTCCGCCGACGCGACCAGCGCACCGACGATGATGACCGACGAAATGGCATTGGTAACCGCCATCAGCGGCGTGTGCAGCGCGGGCGTCACCGACCAGACCACATAATAGCCGACGAAGCACGCCAGCACGAAAATCGACAGGATGGCAATGAAGTCCATTCTAGTCCTCCCCACTTGTTTCGACTGCCCTGGCCAGGATCGCGGCTACGGCATTGTCCCTATCATTCATGATTGCGGCGGCCGGCAGACGCAGAACGGACAGTCCCCGTTCCGCAAACCAGCAGTCGCGTTGCTCATCCCTCATCGGCGCATCCCCTCTTGCATGCGCTTCGCCGTCGACCTCGATCACCAGCCGCGCCTCATGGCAGTAAAAATCTGCCACATAAGGACCGGACGGGTGCTGACGGCGAAATTTCAGACCTTGCGGCCTTTGCCTCAATATCTGCCAGAGCAGGACTTCCGGCTTCGACATCGCCTTGCGCAACTGCCGTGCCCTGTTCGCCTGCCCTTGCAGCACATCATCCTCCCCTGGAAGGGGAGGTGGCTGGCGAAGCCAGACGGAGGGGTGTCCCGTTCATGACAGGGCGATACCCCTCCACCAGCCTGCGGCTGGGCCCCATCAGCTTGCCAGCAGCCGTTCGTTGACGACCTTGCCCCCCTGGGTCAGGCGGATGGCGTTGCCGATTTCCTCGTCCAGCACCGGCGCATTCTTGTCCTTGTCCCAGAAGGCGGACAGGAAATTATAGAGATTGCGCGAGAACAGGGCCGAGGTGTCGGCGGCCAGGCGGCTGGGCACGTTGCGATGGCCCACGATCTTGACGCCGTGGCGCACGACCACTTCGCCGGCGACCGCGCCCTCGACATTGCCACCCTGCTCGACCGCGAGATCAACGATCACGCTGCCCGGCTTCATCGACGCGATCTGCGCGTCACTGATCAGGCGCGGCGCAGGCCGGCCGGGGATCAGCGCGGTGGTGATGACGATGTCCTGCTTGGCGATGTGCGACGATACCAGCTCGGCCTGGGCCGCCTTATATTCGTCGGACATTTCCGTGGCATAGCCACCGGTGCCCTCACCCTCGATGCCGGCCACCTTCTCCACGAAGATCGCCTTGGCGCCGAGCGATTCGATCTGCTCCTTGGTCGCGGCACGCACATCGGTGGCGCTCACCTGCGCGCCCAGGCGCCGCGCGGTGGCGATCGCCTGAAGGCCGGCCACGCCTACGCCCATGACGAAGCATTTGGCCGCCGACACGGTGCCTGCTGCCGTCATCATCATCGGGAAGGCGCGGTCATATTCGGCCGCCGCGTCCAGCACGGCCTTGTATCCCGACAGGTTCGACTGGGATGACAAGATATCCATCGATTGCGCGCGGGTGATGCGCGGCATGAACTCCATCGCCAGCGCCTCATAGCCACCGGCGGCATAGGCATCGACCCGCGCCCGATCGCCAAACGGGTTGAGGCCCGCGACGATCCAGGCTCCCGCCGCAGCGCCGCCAAGGCTGGCCGGATCGGGGCCTTGCACGCCCAGCAGGATATCGGCGCCCGCCAGCGTCGCGGCACGATCGCCAACGCTGGCACCGGCCGCAGCATAAGCGTCGTCAGCAATCGACGCCGTCGCGCCAGCGCCGGCCTCGACAGCCACGCTTGCGCCCAGCGCGATGAACTTCTTCACGGTCTCGGGCGTGCCGGCCACGCGCCGTTCGCCCGCAGCCTGTTCCTTCAATATCGCAATTTTCATTATATCAGCATCCCCCTCCTATAGCGTCGACATGGCTCAGCTGGAGATCAGCAGCACGACAATCGCGGCGACGATGAGGCAGGCAATGGTGCCCCACTTCACGAAGCCGACAAACCCTTCATAGGTCTGGGTTGCGCTCTGGATGTTCCCGTCAGAAGCCATATCCGTTCCCCTAGTTATTACATCGTTGTGCAACCTCTTATCCTGTCCCCCCACCCCCCTCAAGCCGTAGGGGCACAAGAAAATCTTTACAGGTTAAGGGCGCTTTTACCCCCGGCGCCTAGGATGACCTCCTGTTTGCACAAGAGGGGTCCAGATGGTTCGCGAAGGCGTTCCCTTGCTGATGTTGATCGACGACGAGCCCGCGCAGCGCCGGCTGGTGTCCGCGCTGGCCGCGCGCGCGGGATGGCGGACCATCTTCGCCAGCGATGCCGAAACCGCCCTGGCGACGCTGGGCACGCAGGACGGCATGCAGCTCGACGCGGTCCTGATCGATCAATGGAGCCCGGATTTCGATCCGGCCGACCTGATCGGCGCCATCCATGCGCAGCGCCCCGCCCTGCCGATCCTGGTGCTGACGGCGCATAACAGCGTCGCCGTCGCGGTGCAGGCGATGCGCGCCGGCGCCACCGACTATCTCTCCAAGCCGATCGCGCCCGAACGGCTGCTCGCCGCGCTCAACGCGACGCTGGAGGGCAATGTGCGCGGCGAACTGCGGCCGCTCACCGAGAAGATCAGCGCCCCGCTGGCGTTCGAGGATGTCGTCGGCGCGGCGCCCCAGTTCCGCACCGCCCTTGCCATCGCGGCCAAGGCCGCACGCGCCCGCGTGCCGGTGCTGATCGAGGGCGAAAGCGGCGTCGGCAAGGATGTCGTCGCCCGCGCCATCCACGCCGCCTCGCCGCGCCACAAGCAGGCGATGGTGACAGTCAATTGCGGCGCGATCCCCGCCAACCTCGTCGAATCAGAACTGTTCGGTCATGAACGCGGCGCCTTCACCGGTGCCTTTGACCGCCATGTCGGCAAATTCCTGTCGGCCGACATGGGCACCATCTTCCTCGACGAAGTCAGCGAAATGCCGCTCGACGCGCAGGTCAAGCTGCTGCGCGTGCTCCAGGATGGCGAGGTGCAGCCGATCGGCGCGCGCCGCCCCGTCCATGTCGATGTCCGCGTCATCGCCGCCACCAACAAGAAGCTCAGCGACGAGATCGAGGCGGGCCGGTTCCGCGAGGATCTCTATTATCGCCTCAACGTCGTCCAGTTGACCGTGCCCCCATTGCGGGAGCGTATGGGCGACATTCCCGCCCTCTGCCGCCACCTCCTCGCCCGCATCGCGACGCAGCCGGGCCTGCGGGGCCTGGGCCTCACCGACGATGCGCTGGCGCTGCTGATGCAGCATGACTGGCCGGGCAATGTCCGCCAGCTCCAGAACGCCCTGTTCCGCGCCGCCGTGCTGTGCGAGGGCGATGCGCTGACCCCGCATGACTTCCCGCAGGTCGCCGCCCATATCCTGTCCCGCCGCGCCAGCGGTCCGCGCCAACGCGTTGCCGCCACGCCGCCGCGCGAAGCCGCCGGCATCACCCTGTTCGAAGGCGACGGCCATGTCCGCCAGCTCGCGGAGATCGAGGCCGACGTCATCCGCCTGGCCATCGGCCATTATCGCGGTCGCATGACCGAAGTCGCCCGCCGGCTGGGGATCGGCCGTTCGACCCTCTATCGCAAGCTCGCGGAACTGGGCATCGACAACGCGGCCTGATCGCGGGACCGGGCGCCCTGCGGCTGGGGCATATTGTCGCGGGGGTTCCGCTACGGCGTTGAATTATCCCCGCGCCTATGCTTTTGAACGGGGCATGAAAGCGCCCCTCCTCGCCGCCTGCTCCCCCCTCCTGCTGCTGGTCGCCTGTGGCCGTGCCGAACCGGTCGCGGACATGCCGAGCCAGGAGGAACTGGCCGCCGCCGCCAATGCGGCCGCTGCCAATGCGCTGGCCAACGCGCAGAAGGATGATGCCGGCGACAGCCGCAACTATGTGAATATCGACCATGGCTATTCCGTCACCATGCCCGAAGGCTGGATGAAGGATGGCGAAGCCAGCAATGCCGATGGCGTCGTCTATCAGGATCCCGGCGCGGGCGCCGACGTCCGCGTCTTCTGGCAGAAGAATGACAATGACCAGACGCTGCAGCAGATCGTCGAGGCACTGTCCGACGGCGCTGAGGGCGTGGATGGCGATTTCATCGGCGAGAATGAATATCGCGGCACCGCCAATGACGGCGAAGGCAATAATGTCGCGCTGCGCCTGCTGAAACAGCCTGACGGCGCGATCGTCACCGCCACCTTCGTCTATCCCGAGATGCTGAGCGAACAATATCAGCCGATCGCGCAAGCCCTGCTCGACAGCCTGCGTATCTTCGCGCCCAAGGCCCAGACGCCGGAGGGCGCCAGCGCCACGGCCACGCCCGCACCGGCCTCCAACGCCAGCAACTGACCGGCGGCTTTCGGCGCGGTCGTTCGTTTCCGTCCGCGTCGATCATTCCGAACCGCTGCCAGGAAGCCCAGCCCCTTGCCCCTGATCCGCCCCTTCGCCCCCGCCGACCAGCCGGGCATTCTCGACCTGATCCTTGGCATTCAGCGCGACGAATATGGCATCGCCATCACCGCAGCGGACCAGCCGGACCTCACCGACATAGCCGGCTTCTACCTGCCCGGCGCCGGCGGCTTCTGGGTCGCGGAGGAGGACGGCCTGATCATCGGCACGATCGCGCTCAAGGATATCGGCCAGGGTCAGGGCGCGCTGCGTAAGATGTTCGTGGCGTCCAGCCATCGCGGCCGCGCCGCCGGCGTCGCCCAGGCGCTGCTCGACCATCTGCTCAACGCGGCGGCCGACCGCGGCCTCGCCCAAATCTATCTCGGCACCACTGCCCGTTTCCTGGCGGCGCACCGCTTCTACGAGAAGAATGGCTTCGCGCTGGTCGAAGCCGACGACCTGCCGCCCGCCTTCCCCAGGATGGCGGTCGACACGCGCTTCTACGAAAAATCGATCGAACCGCCGAAAGCCGGATAGATTACGGATTATCGGTGCTGTTGGCCTTGGCGCCCGGCACCGCTTCCTTGCTGGTCATCGCCACTGCCGGCGGTCCTTTCTGGATCGCGGCATTGAGCTGCGCGACTTCGGGGCAGCTGCCCTTGCACAGGTTCTGCGCCTGGGCCAGATTTTCCTTGGCCTTGGCGATCGCGCCCTTCTCGACCATCGCCTCGCCCTGGCCGGCGATCGCGGTCACGTCGGTCGGGTCGAGCAGCAACGCTTCCTTGTAGAGGCGGATGGCCTTGCCCTGCAGTCCCTGCGCGCGGGCCACTTCGGCCAGTTCGATATAGGCCGCGCGATTGCGCGGATCGACCGCCAGCGCGCTTTCCAGCGCGTCGGTGGCACCGGTCAGATTGCCCGCCTTGCGCGCCGCCTCGCCCGCCTTCTGCCATTCGATCGACCGCGGTTCGATCTGGGTATCAGGGCGCTGGGTCAGGCCCACGCTGGAAACGGTGGTCAGAAGGACGGCAAGGGCAATCGAGGCCGGGGTGAAACGCATCAAAATCTCCAGCCATGTTTCAGGCATTGACTCAGGCCCGCAGACCGAAGGGCAAGTGTCGCTATTTTGCGCGCGCTTGTCCATGGCCTGTTTCAGGCGGCCCTCCGCAGCCTGGCGAAGTAGAAGCCATCGGTGCCGTCATGGCCGGGCGTCAGCAGCAGCCCATGGCCATGGGCGCGGCCCATATCCGCTTCGATCGGCTCGGCACTCCAGCCGGCCTGACGCGCCAGAAACGCATCCACCTGATCCCGCCCCTCTCTGTCGGTCAATGCACAGGTAGCATAGACCAGCAAACCGCCGGGCGCCAGCAAGGGCGCGGCGAAATCCAGGATCCGGGCCTGTTCCGACACCAGCCGGTCGAGCCGCGCCTGGGTCAGGCGCCAGCGCGCCTCGGGATTGCGGCGCCAGGTGCCCGTGCCCGAGCAGGGCGCGTCGACCAGCACGATGTCCGCCTGCCCCGCCAGCGGCGCCAGCGCGCGTGCCTCATGCCCCTGGTCCAGCAGCAGCCTCTCGATACAGGTCACGCCAGCCCGTTCGGCACGCGGCGCCAGCCGATCGATCCGGTTGCGGATCGTGTCGGCGGCGATCAGCCGGCCCTTGCCGCTCATCGCCGCAGCCAGCGCCAGCGTCTTGCCACCCGCACCCGCGCACAGGTCGATCACCGTCTGGCCGGCCTGCGCCCCGCAAGCGGCCGAAATCAGCTGGCTGCCGGCATCCTGCACCTCGACCGCGCCGCGCTTCCACGCCTCGCTCTGCTCGACCGGATAGCCTTCGGGCAGGCGCAGCGCGTCCGGGATGCCGGCGATCGGCGTCGCGTCCGGCAATTCGGGCGCCACTTGCGCGGGCGTCGCCTTCAGTCGATTGACGCGCAGGTCCACCGGCGCGCGGCCCAGCAACGCATCCTGCTCCACCGGCGCGGCCAGCAAGGGCTGCAACCAGCCCGGCACCGCGCCAGCCGCCGCGCCTGCTTCGCCCGGCTCGATCGGCAGCGGCGCATGGGCCGATCCGTCGAACAGCGCGGCCAGCTCCGGCTGCGCATCGACCAGGCCGATCATCGCCGCGCGGCCGGTTTCGGGCCGATCGGCGACGCGGCGGATCGCGTCATAGACATGGTCGCGCACCGCGCGGCGATCGCGCGACCCGGCATAGCGCCGTTCCTTGAAATAGCGCGCGATCAGCGTGTCCGCCGCCGGCCCGCCATCGCGGGCGGCAGCAATGATCGCGTCCAGCAGGTCGATCGCGGCCTGCACTCGGGCCGCAGGCGTCATGCCGCCTGCTCCTTAGCGCGTCGGATAGTTGGGGGCCTCACGCGTGATCGTCACATCGTGAACATGGCTTTCCGACAGGCCGGCATTGGTGATCTGGACGAAGCGGGCACGCTCCTGCAGATCCTTGATGGTGCGGCTGCCGGTATAGCCCATCGCGGCCTTCACGCCGCCGACCAGCTGGTGAATGACATCCTTGGCCGGGCCCTTGAACGGCACCTGGCCTTCGATACCCTCGGGCACCAGCTTCATCTGGTCCTTGATGTCGGCCTGGAAATAGCGGTCGGCGCTGCCGCGCGCCATTGCGCCGACGCTGCCCATGCCGCGATAGCTCTTATAGGCGCGGCCCTGATACAGGAAGGTTTCGCCCGGCGCTTCGGCCGTGCCCGCCAGCAGAGAGCCCACCATGACGCAGCCAGCGCCCGCCGCCAGCGCCTTGGCGACGTCGCCCGACGTGCGCAGGCCACCATCGGCGATCACCGGCACGCCATGCTTGTGCGCTTCATTGGCCGAATCCATGACGGCGGTCAGCTGCGGTACGCCCACGCCGGCGACGACGCGGGTGGTGCAGATGGAGCCGGGGCCGATGCCGACCTTCACGCAGTCCGCGCCGGCGTCGATCAGCGCCTTGGTCGCTTCGGCGGTGGCGACATTGCCGGCCACGACCTGGACATGGTTGGACAGTTTCTTGACCGCTTCCACCGCGACCGCGACCTGCTTGCTGTGGCCATGGGCGGTGTCGATGACGATCAGATCGCATTCCGCGTCGATCAGCGCCTTGCTGCGCTCCAGCCCCTTGTCGCCCACGGTCGATGCCGCGGCGACGCGCAGTCGGCCCGACGCATCCTTGGTCGCCTGCGGATAGGTGACGGCCTTCTCGATATCCTTGACGGTGATCAGGCCCACGCAGTGATAATTATCGTCCACCACCAGCAGCTTCTCGATCCGGCGGGCATGCAGCAGGCGCATCGCCTCATCCTGGCCGACGCCGGCCTTGACCGTCGCCAGATTGTCCTTGGTCATCAGCTCGCTGACCGGCTGACCGGGATTTTCGGCAAAGCGGGTATCGCGATGGGTCAGGATGCCGACCAGCTTGCCGTTCGCCTCGACGACCGGAATGCCGCTGATCCTGTGGCGCTGCATCAGCATCTGCGCGTCGGCCAGCGTGGCGGTCGGCAGGATGGTGATGGGATTGACGACCATGCCGCTCTCGAAGCGCTTGACCGCGCGGACCGCATCGGCCTGCTCCTCGACCGTCAGGTTACGGTGCAGCACGCCGATACCGCCCAGCTGCGCCATGACGATCGCCATGTCGGCCTCGGTCACCGTGTCCATCGCCGACGACAGGATCGGGATGTTCAGCTTGATCGCCTTGGTCACATGGGTGGACGTGTCCGCCTGGCTGGGCAGCACATCGGATTCGGCGGGCTGCAACAGCACGTCGTCAAAGGTGAGGCCAAGGCGGATGTCCATGTGAAAGCCACTTTCTGCTGCGCGGGTCGGGCGGAGGGGAACCGGACCGCTGGGGATTTGTGGCGGCCCATGTAACCATTAACCCGCAAAACGGCCAGACCCCTTGGGGATTTTCTTGCCGCCTTTCTTGCGATCCCGATCTTGGCGTTCGGCTGGTCGCTATGCCCCCTGGCTGCCCCGCCCTCGATAGAGCAGATTGGAAAAGCGCGCCTGCCCGGCTCCCGATACGAACAGCGCCGGGCGCAGGCTCAGGAAGCCATCCGCCAGATTATGATGATAGCTCGACACTTCATAGGAAATGATCTTGCGCCACACCTTGCCTGCACCGCGAATATGGAAGCTCGCGACATTGTCGTCATTCACGACCCGCAGCGAAAAACGGCCGCCTTCCGCCGGTCCGGGCGGCGGATAGCCCTGCTCGCGCCCGACCTTGTAATTGTGCAGCGCGCCCACTTCCGACCCCAGGCCGACAAAATATTGGGGATTGTAGAAGAGCAGCAGACCCGCCTGAGCGCCGCCCTCCAGTTCGACATCGACGCTCACCTCATAGGAACGATCCCCGGCGATGAAGGCCAATGGCGATGACTCCGCCGGCCCCTTGCCCTGCGCCTTCAGCACCAGCGCACCATCCCTGAAAGCGGCACGATCGAGATAATCCTTCTGCGGCGCAAAGAAGGCCAGCCGGCTCCCCATGTCGCTGGGCTTGAACGGGCCGGACAGCGCAAGCCCCGATCCGCCCGCGCGCCTGGCCGCCGGCATGGGCAGCGCCGCCGACAGATCGCCACCGGTCATGCCCGGCCAGCCATCCGCGTCCCAGACGAACGGCTCCAGCAGCATCTGCCGTCCCAGCGTGCGATAGCCATTTTCATAGCCATGATAGGCGAGCCACCAATCGCCCGCCGGCCCTTCCACCGCCGTGCCATGGCCACGCGACCACCAGGGTTCGCCCGCCCGCGCCGTCCGCACAATCGGGTTATGTGGACAATTTTCCCACGGTCCGTTGATCGATCGGGACCGGGCGACGATCACCATATGGCTGGTCGGCGGCCCGGCCGTCCCGCCCTGCCCGGAAAACAGGTAGAACCAGCCATCCCGGCGCAGCACCTTGGGGCCTTCAAGTGCCGGCGCCTCGATGATCCAGTCCTCCGGGATCGGCCACCCCTCATAGACCTGCTCGATCGGCCCGTCCCGGCGCAGCCCGTCATCGCTGATCCGCACCCGCGCGCCGCCATTCAGGAACAGATAGCGTTTACCGTCCTCGCCCACCGCATGGCCGGGGTCGATATAGCCCTTGATGTCCAGGTCGACGGGGGCGCTCCATGGCCCTTCCATCCGGTCGGCATGGACGACGAAAATCTTGCAGGGAATGGCCGGCCCCGCCGAAAAGCTGGGATCGGTCGGATTGAACACCGGAATATAGATGAAATAGCGACCTTCATGCTTGGCGATGTCCAGCGCCCAGACCGAACCCAGCGGCGCGGTCAGCGCCGGCCCCACCGGCCGCCAGTTCACCAGATCGCGCGAATGCCAGATCACGACCGCCGGGAAATAGTCGAAGGACGAAAAGGTCGCCCAATAGTCGTCGCCATCCTTCAATATGTTGGGATCAGGCCGATCCCCCGACAGCACCGGGTTCAGAAAGCGGCCATTGCCAAGGTCCGCCAGCCGCTCGCGCTCGGCGCCATAGCGCCAGGCCGGCGCAGAGGCACAGCTATCCGACGCCCTCGCCTCGCCCAGCCCCGGCATCGCCAGCCCCGCCGTCGAAGCCAGTCCCAGAAACATCGCGTCACGGCGGGAATGGGCCAAGATATTTCCCCAAAATTGATGGTGTCCGGCCCCGCTTCTGGTCCGCTCGTGCATGCAACGCAATGGTCCGAAACGCAAAAGTACCGGAAACGAAAAAGGGGCGCGACCATCATGGCCGCGCCCCTTTTTCATTCCACTGCCTGCTCGGCGCTTACGCGCCAGCGGGGGTCGGATCGCCGAACGGCCCCTTGCGCTTGCGCGTCTTGGGGATGGACGACCCCGCCGCCGGGATCACCGACGGCTTGATCGTGGTGCCGTCGTCGCGGGTGATCTCGCCCTTTTCCAGCAGCGCCTTGATCTCCTCGCCGGAGAGCGTCTCATATTCCAGCATGGCATTGGCCAGCAGGTGCAGCTGGTCCTCATGGCCCTTGAGCAGTTCCTGCGCACGGGCATAGCCCTGCTCCACCAGGCCACGGATTTCCTTGTCGATCAGCTTCGCCGTCTCGTCCGACATATGGACGCGCTGGCTCTGCGAATAGCCCAGGAAGGTCTCGCCCTGCTGCTCTTCATATTGCAGCGGCCCCAGCTTGTCGGACATGCCCCACTGGGTCACCATGTCGCGCGCCAGCTTGGTGGCATATTGGATATCGCCCGACGCACCCGACGACACCTTGTCGTAACCGAAGATGATTTCCTCGGCGACGCGGCCACCCATGGCGACGGCCATGTTCGCGTGCATCTTGTCACGATGATAGCTGTAGCTGTCCCGCTCCGGCAGGCGCATCACCATGCCCAGCGCGCGGCCGCGCGGGATGATCGTCGCCTTGTGGATCGGGTCGGACGCCGGCTCATGGACTGCGACGATGGCATGGCCCGCCTCATGATAGGCGGTCATCTTCTTCTCGTCGTCGGTCATGACCATGGAGCGGCGCTCGCTGCCCATCATGACCTTGTCCTTGGCCGCTTCGAACTCGTCCATGGCGACCAGACGCTTGCCGCGACGGGCCGCCATCAGGGCGGCTTCGTTGACCAGATTGGCCAGGTCCGCGCCGGAGAAGCCCGGCGTGCCGCGCGCGATGGTGCGCGGGTTGACGTCGGGCGCCAGCGGCACCTTCTTCATGTGGACAGCCAAAATCTTCTCGCGCCCCTCGATGTCGGGACGGGGCACCACGACCTGACGGTCGAAACGGCCCGGACGCAGCAGCGCGGGGTCCAGCACGTCGGGGCGGTTGGTCGCCGCGACGATGATGATGCCCTCATTGGCCTCGAAACCGTCCATCTCGACCAGAAGCTGGTTCAGCGTCTGCTCGCGCTCGTCATTGCCATTGCCCAGGCCCGCGCCGCGATGGCGACCGACCGCATCGATTTCGTCGATGAAGACGATGCACGGCGCATTCTTCTTGGCCTGCTCGAACATGTCGCGCACGCGGCTCGCGCCGACGCCGACGAACATCTCGACAAAGTCCGAACCCGAAATGGTAAAGAAGGGCACGCCCGCTTCACCCGCAATCGCGCGGGCCAGCAGCGTCTTGCCGGTGCCCGGCGAACCGACCAGCAGCGCGCCCTTGGGGATCTTGCCGCCAAGACGTGCGAACTTGCTCGGGTCCTTCAGGAACTCGACGATTTCCTGCAGTTCCTCACGGGCTTCGTCGATGCCGGCAACGTCATCGAACGTCACCTTGCCATGCTTTTCGGTCAGCAGCTTGGCCTTGGACTTGCCAAAGCCCATCGCGCCACCGGCGCCGCCGCCCTTCTGCATCTGGCGCAGCACGAAGAAGGCGATGCCCAGGATCAGCAGGAACGGCAGCGACTGGTACAGCATGATCTGCCAGAAGCTGGGCTGCTGTTCGGCCTGGCCCGAATATTTGACATTATAATCGTCCAGCAGGTCGGTCAGCTTGGGGTCATTGACCGGGACCGTGCTGAAACCCTGGCCACTCGACAGGGTGCCGGTGATCCGGTCGGGCGCGATCGCCACATCCTTGACCTGGCCTTCCTGCACCTTGGCACGGAATTCCGAATAGGCGATGGCGCTGCCGGCCTGGGTGGTCGGGCGCTCGAACAGCGAAACGAACAGGAGCAGGGCGATGATGACCCCTGCCCAAATCATCGCACTCTTGATCCAGGGATTACCCTGTGGGTCTTTTTCGTCGTTCATCATCACTCTCTTTCACCCCGCAAGATAGGGTGTGGCCGGCAAAGCGCAAGCTGGACGCGCTGTCCGCTGCCGATTTCCAGCCCTGTCGATATCCGGGCGATCAGTTGCCGGTCAGCTGGAACAGCGCGACATAGGCCAGCACCAGCGCCAGGCCGGCGGACAGGCCGCACAGCAGATAGCCCATATAGAGAAGCAGCGGCGGATGCGCCTTGTTCAGCTTCCGGTTCCGCTTCACGGCCGAGAGGATCACGCTGACCAGCAAGCCATAGGTCAGCGCCGCAAATTCCATCATTCCGAACAAATCCCGCTATTGGTCACGCCACGTGGTTAACGGCCCATGGGTTAAGAACCGGTCAGCATGCCGCCCAAAAGCGACCAGTCGTTGATGTCCCGCGTTGGACGGTGGAACTTTTCCGAAAATCTCAGCGTCGCGGGGGTGCCGGTGACAGGGTCCATACCGCGCCACCGCGCAGCAGCCAGTCGCCCAGACTCGCCTGGCGCCCCGCCCGCGCAGCGGCAATCGCCCGGTCCAGCGCCTCGCCGCGCGGCAGCACGATCTCCGGGTCGGCGGAACAGAGCATCTCGATCAGCAGCCGCCGCAACAGTTCGCGCGGCAGGTCGGTGCGGTCCAGCACCCAGGCGTCGGTCGATGGATGGATATGCGTGGCCGCCAGCCCCGCCACCGTCCATATCAGCGCAGCCTCCGCCTCCGCCAGCGCCGCCGCGCTGCGCGCCGCCGCCTCGGCATCGATCCAGTCGACGCCATCCAGCCACTTGCGCAGCGCCGCCCGGTCGAAGCGCGGATCGGCATTGGACGGGTCCAGCACATAGGGCAGCCCCGCCTGGTCGGCATGGGCCTGCAACTGCGCCTTGCGCACCGTCAGCAACGGCCGCAGCACCCGGCCGGCCCGCGCCCGCACCCCGGCCAGGCCGCCGACCCCCGATCCCCGGTTGAGCCGCATCAGCAGGGTTTCCAGCTGGTCGTCGGCATGATGGGCGGTCAATATCCAGTCCAGCCCGGCGCCGGCCCGCCATGCCTCCAGCTGGGCATAACGCTGCCGCCGCGCCCAATCCTGGATATTGCCGGACACCGCAGTCTCCGGCGCGAGCGTCGCATGGGGGACGCGCCACTCCGCGCACCAGCGCGCAACCATCGCCGCCTCGGCCGCAGATTCAGCCCGCAATCCATGATCCAGCGTCGCCGCCGCCACCCGGCCGGGCCAGGCCTGCACCGCCAGGTCCAGCAGCGCCATGCTGTCCGGCCCGCCCGACACCGCAATGCCGAACCGGGCCGTCTCCTCTCCGTCCACCAGCGCGCGCACGGCCAGCCGCAGCGCATCGGGGCGATGGGAAGGTGCCAGCTCCGGCACGTCTATCGGCTCAAACGCTGCACTTGGCCTTGGTCCGGCCCTTGTCCATCATGCCGCGCAGGCCGCTCGACAGGGTCGAACCATAGACCTGTTCCAGCTCCGCATAGACCTTGCAGGCATCCGCAGGCTTCTTGAGCTGGATCAGCGCCTCGCCCAGATAGGCCAGGCTGTCGGGCGCGCGCTCGCCACGCGGGCGCTTCTGGTAATTTTCGTAGAAGGCGACCGACGCCAGCGCCGGCTTGCCATCGTCCAGATAGGCGCGGCCCAGCAGGTTGGCGGCGCGGCTGCCGACCGACCCGTCGCCATATTTGTCGACCGTCGCCTTGAGCTGTGCCTGCGCCTCGGGATAGAATTTCGCGTCCCATAGGCGGAAGCCATAGCTATAGGCATCGCCCGCCGCATCGCCGGTATCCGGCTTCTCGATCGCCGCCACCGCCGTCTTGCGCGCATCGCTGGCCACCGGCGCGGCGGCCGACTTTGCGGGCGGGGTCGTCGGCTTGGCAGCAGCCGGCTTGGGCGCGGGCGCATCGGTCGCGACCGTCGGACGCATCACCGGCGGGCCGGCCTCGACCGGCGTTGCGGCCCGCGCTTCGGCTTCCGCCTTGTAGCGGTTGAACGCCTCTTCCAACTGCTTGAGCTTGTAGCTGTTTTCCTCGACCTGGCCGGTGATCGAGGCGAGCTGCGATTCCAGCGCCCCCACCCGCGCGGTCAGGTCGGCCACCGGGCTCGACGTCGGGCTGCCCGGCGCGATGGTCGGCGTCTGGGGACGGGTGATTTCCGCCTCTACCGGCGTGCCGGCCGGGAACACCTTGCGCTGCACCGCCCGCATTTCCTTTTCCAGCCGGTCGACACGCAGTTCGACCGTGGGATTCTGCTGGGCAGCGGCCGGCACGGCCGACAGCAGCGGGGCCGCCAGCGCGATGGCGGTGGTGGCGAAAAAGGCGTAACGCATGATGATCCCCGACTAAATCTTTCCGCCTTTAACCATAGGCGGACGCGCCACGCAATAAAGCGCGGCCCGCTCGTGCCTGTCCGGCTATGGGACGGGTCAGTTGCCCGCGCTGGGCTGCGGCGCGGCGGTCGGCGGCGGGGACGAAGCCGGCGTCGGCACGCTCCCCTGCCCGCCCGCGGGCGTC
>NZ_LUFI01000038.1:0-190467 GCF_005281675.1 Sphingobium sp. MP9-4
AACGAGTGGCGCAGTGTATGCGGGCTTACCCGCTTGTGGATCTCGGCGCGCTCGGCCGCTTCCTGCACGACGCGGTGCAACTGGCGAGCCGAGACCGGATCCGTGCCGCTGCGGCCGGGGAACAACCAGCCATGAGGTAGCATCACTCCGCGCCGCTTGCCTTCGCGCCACCATTGACGGAGCAAGTCCAGCAGGTGCGGTGAGAGCATGGCGTTGCGGTCCTTGCGTCCCTTGCCCTGCTCGACGCGGATCATCATCCGGGTGCTGTCGATGTCATCGACCTTGAGGTGGGCAACCTCCGAAACCCGCAGGCCGGCGCCATATGCCACACTGAGGGCCGCCTTGTACTTGATGCCTGGCGCAGCCTCGAGCAGCCGCGCTGTCTCCTCGATGCTCAAGATCACACGCAGCTTGGGCATGTAGCGAACAACGACGAGCCCCAGCGCCATCTCCGGGCGCTTCAGGGTGATCCCGAACAGGAACCGCAGTGCCGACACGGCTCCATTGATCGTGGCCAGCCCCACGGCGCGCTCGTGCTGGTCGACCTGATAACGCCGCAGGTCTTCCATTGTGGCCGTATCCGGCGGACGGCCCAGGAACGCGGCGAAGCTTCGGACATGCCGGATATAGTCCTTCTGCGTGTGCGCCCCGAAGCCACGCATCGTCATGTCCTGCAACATACGCTCACGCAGCGAATGGGTCGGGGCAGCGGTCGTGATAGTATCCATGGTAAGTTCCTCTCCGTTGAAGGAACTCCACCGTCGGCGGGCGACGCCGCCCCGCCGAAAGCCTCACAAATACTACGCTACGTCACCCCAAGCGACCCTCCCGCGGAGCGGGTTCGTGCTTTGGTCGGAAGCCGACTTCGCTGGAGCGTCAGCTATCCCCACAACTCAGCTCCGAACTGGACATTCCCCTACCGGCCAATTCGGGCCGTTGATATACGAAGGTTTGAAGAGCAGCAGGTGGCTGCAATTTCTAAAATGAAAATCTCATCCTCACCCTAACGGCCGCAGCCGCCGCAGGGCGAAGGGAAAGAACCCACCTCAAATGATCTATGTCAGTGAAGAAGACCGCAAGCGCGCCGCGTTTGCGAAGGAAGCCGCTCGCGCATTCGCCGGGCTGGTCGGCTGGACGCTTGTGCCTTTCACATCGATAATGCCGCCCGTGCTGGCGGAGTTCGAATATGTCGAACGCGCCAACATCGTGATGGCGCATTGGCACAAGAAGGTCTCGCTTACCGGCCTCATCAAAGCCGTTGCCGAGTGCCGAACTGATCTTCTCCTGGTCGAGCCGAGCCAGGTCTCAGGGAAGCAGGCCGGCAACTATATCACGCTCTTGCTGTGCCGCGATGGCGTGGTCCAGATCGTCACGGGCCTCTGGCTGTGGCTTCAGGAGCCTGGCGGACCGATCCACTTGGTCACAAATCCGGAGAGCGGCGACGAGATGAGCGCCTTCGTGGTCGATCAGAGCGGCATTCGTCCGCTGCCAACTCTGCCTTGGTCAACCGCAGAAGCAGAACGGCTCGGTTTCTGGATCGCCAGGCGCCATTGGGAACTGACCATCGGAGGACATTACCCATGAACGCGAACGACAATCTCCGATGGCTGGACAACCTGCCAGTTGGCTGGGCGCAACTCTACCACGACCTGCTGTCTGATCTGGCGGCGAACGGCATCGCGGCCTGCGTGGGCGAGGCGAAGGAAAAATTCGGATCGCTCCGGGTTCATCTCGAGCCCAGGGTTCCTGAAGCACAACCCTATATCGCCGCAGCCGAAGAGCGGTCCAAGGTTACCTGCCAAAAATGCGGCGATCCGGGTGAAATGCTGATGCGTAATCGCATCGTTGCCACCCTCTGTCCGGTCCATGGCCACGGCTTTTCCAAGCCAGCCAGGCCGCCGGTGGTCACGGTTTACATGAAGTCAGGGGACATCTCGGACGAGTAGGCGCCGCTGCCGCGGCGAAGGCTAAGTTAGAAGCAGCTCAGGCAGCTGAGCAAAATGGAATGAAAAAAGGGAAGGCGCGGCACCGCTCGGCTGCCGCGCGCTCTAAACGCGAAAGTCTAACAAATGCAGAATAATGTTACGCCGCGCTCCTTCGGGAGCGCGAACGGCTTGCCGTGGATCAAAGCCGCAACCCATCGCGCCATCATGATGCTGGCGGCGGATATTGGCGGGCCGATCGACTTCAGCCCGGAACGGCGCTTCCCGGACACGCAGCATGCCGTGCTACTGGAAGGCGCCAATCTCCTGATCGTCGGGACCCGGACCGGGCCGAACATCGGGCTAAATGACGTCAGCGCGGTCGCCCGGCAGCATGGTATGGATTTGCTGCTCGCGCGCTTCTCTGGTCCAGTCGTGAAATACGACATTTACCGGTGCAAAGACGACCAGTGGTTCACCGGCTATCAACGGGCATGGTTCGAGGGCAGCTTTTGGTTCTGTCCACCCGATGAAGTCGATCAGCCATTCATCCTGGCACACCGGCGCGGCCTGCAATTCTCCTCCCATGCGCCTTTCCCCGACGCCCGGCGTTTCGAGGCCGGCCTCTCGCTGGCGGGGCTGACCAGCACGCAGTGGCAGGAGGCCGCATGAGCAAAGCCAAATCGAAGCCTGCCACGGCCGACCAACCGGGGTTCCTGTCCTTCTTTCCGCTGGATCCTGCCAAGGACGGCAGCTTCAAATATATCCGCTACTTTTACAAGCAGGATGAACATCGTGCCGGAATAGCCGACATGGTTATGGCGAAGCTGACGCCCGCCGGGCACCAGGCATCGCGTCATGATCTGCTGCTGCCTGATGCCGCCAGTGGTGAATATATGGACCTCAGCTATCTGCTGCAGCGCTATGATGCGATGCTGCCTGCGGCTGAGCGGAACGGCTACGCCCAGTTTACCCTGACACTGCCATCAGATCAGCCACCGCATGTGGGATGGGAGCAGGTGCGAGCGTGGGTTCGGAGCTATTTTGTGCGTCAGGAGCAGCTCGCCGCACTGATGGTTCTCCATCTGCCCTATCTGGCGGGGTCATCAAATGCCGCTCACATTCATATCCTGCTCCCGGGGCGCCGGCTTTCGATGAATGGGTTTACCGGCCAAGCCCGCGACGTCTGCTGTGACAGTGGCTGCCATGATGCATGGAACGCCTGGCTCAGCTTTCAGAAGGAAGGCGGCTCATGCGTAAAGTGACGATGATCGATCTGCTCCATGGCTGGCGCTATGGCTTTCCCAAGCCCCTCACTCTTGGTGAGGGGCAGAGCTTGCAGGATTGGTTGATCGAAAATGGATACCCTCAGGCCGAGATCAACGTCTTCGGGATCGTCCATCTGCCTTGCCGATACTGGACGCGGGAAATTGAAGAGCCGCCGCCCTATGAGTTGAATGCGCACGACATAGGTGAGAGGAGAAAGCTCATCCTGGCCCGCCGTCATGTCGCCGCGCTTCGGGCTAATCCGGATCTCATCATTGAGGCGCAGGCGGAGAATAATCGGCAGCTGGCAAGCCATCGTGCGACCATCGGGAATAGGGCATGGCGTTTTCTATTGAGGCGATCCATCGACGAGATCATCGCCTACATGCTTCAGAAGTCTCCGACCGGGGCGATGCTGCGTTCCACCAGTCCATTCTCGATGATCCTGCCGCCCGAGCCAGAGGCCGAGCGGCCGAGGATGTGGCGTCAGGCCAAGGCTGAACTCAATATCGAGATAGCTGTTCTCTCTGGCTTGAGCGCCGACGCCGGACATTAAGAACGGTCTGCCTGCCTAAACATGGACGCTTGTCCATGCCATGGTACGATCCATGGCACACAACTAAAATTGTGAGAGAAATTCTAGTGTTTACAGTATTTTATGATCTTAGTTCGGCGGCCTCCCTCTCCGCCACGACTTTCCTAAGTGATTGTCGTTACTCAACTTTCTGAAATGGCGTCGCTTTTCACCGTCCAGGTGCTACAAAATGCGGTTGATGACGCATGTTCGGAGGTCGAGTGATGGCGGATTCGAAGTCCGCATCGTGGTCCCCGCTGACCTTCGATCCACGATCGGTAAAACGAACCTGACCCGACGCCTCGGGCGGCTTTCGAAATCGGGCGCCAATCGTCTGGCCGCGCCGGTCATCCAGCAGTTTCATGATCTCATCGAGAGAGCGAAAGCGGGGCCGCTCGACGATCCATCTCCTGCGCCTGTTTCCGTCGCAACCTTGGCCCCACCTTCGAAGCCTTCTCCCCGGCAGGCTTCCTCGCCGAAGCTGATGGCAATCTTTGACGGGTATCTGCGCGAACGGCAGTCGTCGCCTGCGACGATCAAACGGTGGCGTCCGGTGATCACCCATCTCGTCGATCATCTCGGGCATGACGAGCCGCGCAGCATCAGCGCCGATGACATCATTGGCTGGAAGGAAGCGCTGGCCCGTCAGAGCGCGAGTGGGCGGACGATCCGCGAAGTCTACCTAGCTGCCGCCAAGGTGGTGTTCGCATGGGGCGTCGAGAATCGGAAGCTGGACGCTAACCCCGCCGCTGGCGTCTCCGTGCGGGTGCCAAAGCGGCACCGCCCGCGTGGGCCGAGCTTCACCTCAGCCGAGGCGCGCACGATCCCGTCGGCATCGCTCTCAAGGGATCAGAGCAAGATCAGCCGTGAGCAAGCTTTGGCTCGACGGTGGATACCATGGATGTGCGCTTACAGCGGCGCGCGCGTCGGCGAGATTGCGCAGATGCGAGGCCGGGGCATCATTGAGGTGGAGGGCATCTGGGCGATGCGGATCACGCCGGAGGCCGGTTCGACCAAGAGCGGGCAAGCGCGGATTGTGCCGCTTCACCCACATCTGGTTGAGCAGGGATTGCTGAGGGGAGCGGAACAAGCTGGCGACGGACCGATCTTCTATGACCCTGCGCGTGGTCGAGGCGGGTCTGCTGGCAACGCCCATTACAAAAAGGTAGGCGAGCGCTTGGCTATGTGGGTGTGCGACCTCGGCGTTGATGATACCCACGTTCAGCCAAACCATGGGTGGCGACATTTGTTCAAGACGATAGCTCGTCGTGCTGGGATCGATCCGGAAGCGTGCGTGATTGCCAAATCGAGGATAGTATTGTCGATGAGAATGTGAAGTGGTGGGTGACCATCCATCTGCTGTCGTGTATTATAGATCGCACGGTCGAGCTGAAATTGAGCAAGTTGGTGGTAAAACCGAAACCTAAGTGTCTATGGTAGACTCCGTAGTCGGGCAAAAATTCTGAAAATTTTTCCCCTTCAGATGGCAATTATGCTTATATGTAATATAATACAGAGCTTTCGATGGATATTTCCTACGAGAATTGACCGTTTTGTAGCCACGGACGGTGAAAGGCGACACTATTTCATAAAGTTTAGTAAAGGCAATCACTTAGGAAAATCGTGGCGGAGAGGGATGGAAGCCGTTCTTCGCGTCAAACATGCTGATATTGCGTGTTTTTTCGAGGGTTGAACGTAGCAGGCTGTAGCGTTGAAGTGGAGCAGTAGTTCGACTTCTGCAACGGGATTCGAACCGTTCTCCACCGATCGTCCCTGCCGTGATCGCGCGGGATATCATCACGCCGGAGGATCGAGCGTCATGATGGAGATCAAGGCGATGCGAGGCAGGTGGAGCGGGTGGCGGGGGTCCGTCGGGTGGTTCTGGAGGGCTGCGGTGAACCAGCGTCCTCGGCCATCATTTCCTCGCCATCGTCCCCGGCGTCGCTATCGATATGTTCGATGATCCCGGCGACGCTCTCCCCCTGATCATGGGCAGCAGCATGGGTGGCCGACGTTGCCTTCGGCTTCGAACGTGATGCCATATGCTGATCTCCATGATGTCGCTGACGGTCGCCCAGAGCATGGGCGGTGATGGTCGGCGGATGACGATGTGGCCTGACGATGTCGGGTCGACGATCGGGCGAGATGATCCCGGCCTGATGCTGGTAACGACCGTCGGCGGTGAAGACGGGGGTCCGGAGGATGCCGATCAGTCAGCCAGTGCCGGATAGACCGATGCCCGACCGATCCCCATGGTCTTGGCGATCGCGGCAGCACCCATGCCGGCTCCATTAGCGGAATGCGGAGCGGATGAGGTGTCGGAATGCTCAACCAAGCGCGGTTGTGCGCTGCACAATTCCGGGAAGGGATGGGCTGTTGGAGGCGCATCATCTCTGCCGCCTCCTTATGCCTGCGGGCTGCGGCTTTGGCGATATGATCGGCGAACTTCGTGTTGAAGCGATCAGCCCGATCCAGTCTGCCTGCAATCTGGAGCGCGGCAATGCTCGCTCTGGAGGAAGAGTGGGCTTGGGCTTATCCTAGTCGCTCAACCAATCGGCGAGAATCTCGCCCCGATGCCCTTCGGGGGCCAACGCCGTGCGAAAGGCCTCCAACATGGGCGGTAATGCCTGCGTGAAAGCGTAGGGCGGATTGACGATGAAAAGGCCCGCACCGTTATAGATGCCGGGTTGCTCGCTATCATATAGCCAATGCTCCACGCACAGAAATTTCGGGATGCCGAGCTTGCGCAACTGCGCCTTCCACCGCGCATGCGTGGCGTAGTCTTTCAGCGGAAACCAGATTACCGTCACGCCATGCGCCCATTTACGCTGCGCGGCGGCGAGGGTGGCGGTGATGCGGGCGCGTTCGTCCGTCTGCTCATAGGGCGGGTCGACCACCACCACGCCGCGCGCGGTGCGGGGCGGCACCATGGCCAGCCACAATTCGTAGGCGTCGCGTTCATGCACGGCAGCGCTGGTCCCGCGCATCACGCCGCGCAGGGTGTAAGCGTCTTCCGGGTGCTTCTCGTTGAGGATCAGGACATCCTGCGGGCGCAAAAGCTGTGCCAGAAACCGCGGCGAGCCGGGGTAAAGCTGCGGCTCGTCCCCCACATTCACCGCCCGCACGGCGGCGCGATAGTCGTCCAGCAAGGGGTTTTGGTCGGCAAAGGCCCGCAGCACGCCCTGCGTCGCCTCGCCGGTGCGTTGAGCGGCATCGCCGCCAAGGTCGTACAGGCCGCAACCGGCATGGGTGTCGATCAGCGTGAGCGCGCCCGGCTTGTGCTGCAAGGCCCGTATCAGGGCGATCAACAGGCTGTGCTTGACCACATCGGCGCTGTTGCCCGCATGGAAGGAATGGCGATAATTCATTGTGTTTCAGATCCTGACGGCCTGCCTTTAGACGAGCTGCCGGACCTTCTGCAAAGCGAAGTTGTGGCCGGGCCGATATTATCGGGCGCACAAACCGAATGCGAGGTGATTGAAGCAACCAATCCGGTGCCCGCATAGGGGCGAGCGGAGACCTGCAACTGGCTTCGGAACCAGGTCAGGCTCGCCCTATGTCGTGGATTGATAAGGGCGTGGCCACAGCCGCATCGGGTGCCGTGGCCACGCCCTTGGCATGGTCATGATCGGCCCGTGAGCGACCGCCGCCGCCATGGGAGCACGGCGATCGCCTGCACTTAGTCGACGGCAGCCGGTGTCGCGCGGACGGTGTCCTTGAGCGCGACACTGCTATCCGAAAGCCGGTCGATATCGATCTGCACGTCATTCTCGACCAGCTTGCGGCCCTGCACATAGTCCTTCACGCTGTTCACGCAGTCGAGCGCGATGACCTTGCCGTCCCTGAGATAGACGATCGAGAAGGCGCCGTCGGCGGGCGTGCCGCGCATCACTGTCTGGTCGAAACCCGCGTTGATCCCGGCGGTCTGGAGCTTGAGATCATATTGGTTCGACCAGAACCAGGGGAAGGCGCGATAGGGCCGTTCGTCGCCGCAGATCGCCTTCGCCACGCAGGTCGCCATGTCATTGGCATTCTGGACGGATTCCACCCGCATCACCTGCCCGCCGGCAAAGTCGCAGGCAAAGGCGGCGCAGTCGCCGATGGCATAGATGTCGGGCAGCGAGGTGCGGCACCCGGCATCGACATCGACGCCATTGCCGCCCTTGGCCCCGGCACGGATCAGCGGCTCGACCGCCGGGATGATGCCAATGCCCACGATCACCGCCTGCGCGGGAATGCGCTCGCCATCCGCCAGCCGCACCGCCGTCACCTGACCGTCCGCCCCCTCCAGGCAATCGACCCTGGCATCCAGGCGCAGGTCGACGCCATGGTCGCGATGGACCTGTTGGTAGAAGGCGGACAATTCTTCGCCCGCCACCCGCGCCAGCACCCTGGGTAGCGCTTCCAGCAAAGTGACCTTGAGGCTCATCTTGCTCAGCACTGCGGCCGCCTCAAGCCCGATATAGCCGCCGCCAATGACCACGATCTCGCGCTTGCCGGCATCGATTTCCGCCATCAGCGCGTCGCAGTCGGCGCGGGTCCGCACCGCATGCACGCCGGCCAGATCCGCGCCAGCGCAGGTCAGCCGGCGCGGATCGCCGCCGGTCGCCCAAATAAGCTTGCCATAGCCAAGGCTGCGTCCGTCGGAGAGCGTCAGTTGCTTGCCCGCCGGATCGACCGCCGTCACTTCGGTGCCGAGCAGGAAGTTTACATCCTTTTCCGCCCAAAAGGCCGGCGGACGGATCAGCAGCCGCTCGAACGCCTTTTCACGCGCGAAATAATCCTTGGACAGCGGCGGCCGTTCATAGGGATATTCCGGCTCGCGGCCGACCACCATGATGGTCCCGGCAAAGCCGTTCTGGCGCAGCGCGATCGCGCATTGCGCCCCGCCATGGCCGGCCCCGACGATGACGATATCTGCGCGGTCCATCACACCCGCTCCAGCAGCACGGCGAGGCCCTGGCCGACGCCGATGCACATGAAGGCCAGCGCATGGCGCCCGCCGGTCCGATGCAGTTCCTCGACCGCCGACAGCGCAATGCGCGCGCCCGACATGCCGAGCGGATGGCCGAGCGCGATCGCCCCGCCATTGGGATTGACGCGCGGGTCGAACGGATCGACGGCCAAGTCGCGCAGCGTCGCGATCGCCTGGCTGGCAAAGGCTTCATTAAGTTCGATCACATCCAGTTGATCGACAGTCATGCCGTTGCGGGCGAGCAGCTTGCGCGCCGCCTCGATGGGGCCGGCGCCCATGATGCGGGGCGCGATGCCGGCCGCTGCCATGCCGATCACCCGAGCACGCGGCGTCAGGCCGTGCGTCACCGCAGCCGCTTCCGACGCGACCAGCATCGCCGCCGCACCGTCATTCAGGCCCGACGCATTGCCCGCCGTCACCGTGCCGTCAGCCTTCACCACCGGCTTCAGCTTGGCCAGCGCCTCAAGGCTGGTGGCGCGCAGATGCTCGTCCGCCTCGAACAGCAGGGGATCGCCCTTCTTCTGCGGGATCGCAACGGGCACGATCTCGGCAGCGAAGCGCCCGCTCGCCTGCGCACGCGCGGCCTTTTCCTGGCTGGCGAGGGCAAAGCGATCCTGCTCCTCGCGGCTGACGTCCCATTGCTCAGCGACATTCTCGCCGGTCTTGGGCATGGTATCGACGCCATAGGCGGCCTGCATCGCCGGGTTGATGAAGCGCCAGCCGAGCGTCGTGTCCTCGATCTTCTGATCGCGACCAAAGGCGCTACCAGCCTTGCCCAGCACATAGGGGGCACGGGTCATGCTTTCTGCACCACCGGCGATCATGAAGTCGGCATCGCCACTGCGAATCGCTTGCGCCACCATGCCGAGCGCATTGAGGCCCGAACTGCAAAGCCGATTGACGGTCACGCCCGGCACACCCTCACCCATACCCGCCAGCAGCACCGCCATGCGCGCGACGTTGCGATTATCCTCGCCCGCCTGGTTGGCGCAGCCCAGGACCACATCGTCCAGCGCCGACCAGTCGGCCTTTCCGTTGCGCGCCATCAGCGCCTTGAGCGGCAGCGCCGCCAGATCGTCGGCGCGAATGGTCGCGAGCGATCCGTTGAGCTTGCCGATCGGGGTGCGGACGGCATCGCAGATGAAGGCCTGTGCCATATGTCTCAGCTTTCCAGGAAAGAGGTGATAGCACCCGCCAGCGCTTCGGGCGCTTCGAGCGGGGCAAGATGCGCGGCTTCCAGCGCCACATGCGCCGCGCCGGGGATGCGGGCAATCAGATGCTCGCCATGCCCCTCAAAGGGCGTCGACGTGTCGCGCGTGCCGGTGATGACCAGGGTCGGACAGGCAATGCCCCCGATCCGGTCGATCAAATCCATGTCCCGGATCGCCGCGCCGCAGCCGGCATAGCCCTGCGCATCCATCGCCAGCAACTGACGGCGCACCGCTTCATAGAGGGCCGGTTCGGCAGCGTCGGACAGGAAACGCCCCATGGCAAGATCGGCGATCGCCGCCATCCCTTCCCCCCGCACCTTGGCGATGCGGTCATTCCAGGAGGCACTGTCCATCGTCGCGGAGGTGCAGATGGGCATCAGCTTTTCTATCCGCCCCGGCGCGCGCAGCGCCAGTTCCATGCCGATCATGCCGCCCTGCGACACGCCCGCGACGCAGAAACGATCCAACCCGGCCGCATCGGCCACCGCCAGCACATCATCCGCCAGCATGGCCAGCGAATAGTCGCCCGGTTCGGCGATCGATGCACCATGGCCGCGTGCGTCCATCCGCAGCAGCGCAAAGTGATCGCGCAAATGCGGCAGCACGCCGTCCCACAAATCCATGTCAGTGCCGATGCTGTTCAGCAGTAGCAGTGCGGGGGCGTCATCCCGTCCATCGCGCTTCCAATAGAGACTGGCGCCGACACGCTGGGTGAAGGCCATGTTCAATCCTCCGGCGCGATGGCGACGCGCAGCCCGTCGAGGGCTGCCGTCATCATGATCTGGCAGGACAGGCGCGACCGATCCCCGCGATGGTCGGAGGAATCGAGCAGATCATCCTCGTCGCCGCTGGCCGCGCCGACCGCATCACTCCATGCATCATCCACGAAGACATGGCAGGTGGCACAGGAGCAGCAGCCGCCACACAAAGCGAGCAGTTCATCAAAGCCATTGTCGCGAATGGCCTCCATCACGGACACGCCTTCACGGGCATCGATGCTCGTTTCGTCCCCCGCATGGTTGACGACGATCAGATTGGGCACGGTAAATTCCAGTCTTATGCGTTTTCGAGGATCGCCAGCGGCGCGCCGGTCTTCTCGACGACTTCGGCTTCGGTGACGCCCGGCGCCAGTTCGACAAGGGTGAGGCCGCCCTTCGCCCGATCGACGGCAATCACGGCGAGGTCGGTGATGATGAGGTCGACCACCGCCTTGCCGGTGAGCGGCAGCGAGCAGGTCGGTAGGATCTTGGGGCTACCATTTTTCGACACATGGTCCATCACCACGACCACGCGCTTCACGCCCGCGACCAGGTCCATCGCCCCGCCCATGCCCTTCACCATCTTGCCGGGGATGGTCCAGTTGGCGAGATCGCCATTGGCGGCCACTTCCATCGCGCCCAGCACCGCCATGTCGATATGGCCACCCCGGATCATCGCAAAACTGTCCGCCGAGGAGAAAAAGCTGCTGGTCGGCAGCGCGGTGATCGTCTGCTTGCCGGCGTTGATGAGGTCAGGGTCCGCCTCGCCCGCAAACGGGAAGGGGCCGATGCCGAGCATCCCATTCTCGCTTTGCAGCGTGACATTGACGCCTTCGGGCACATGGTTCGCCACCAGGGTCGGGATACCGATGCCGAGGTTCACATAATAGCCGTCGCGCAGTTCCTTCGCGGCGCGCGCCGCCATCTCGTCGCGGGTCCAGCCCATTATGCACTCTCCCTTTCGCGGACGGTCAGCTTCTCGATCCGCTTCTCGTTGATGGTGGAAAGGACGATGCGGTCGACATAGATCCCCGGCGTATGGATGCAGTCGGGGTCGAAGCTGCCCTCAGGCACGATTTCCTCGACCTCCACCACTGTCACCTTGCCGGCGGTCGCCATATTCGGGTTGAAGTTGCGCGCGGTCTTGCGGAACATCAGGTTCCCGGCCGGGTCGGCCCGCCACGCCTTGATGATCGACAGATCAGCGCGCAGCCAGGTTTCGCGGACATAATCCTCGCCCTCGAAATTCTCGACCGGCTTGCCCTCGGCTACCACCGTGCCGACGCCGGTCTTGGTATAGAAGGCCGGGATGCCCGCGCCACCGGCGCGGATACGCTCGGCCAGCGTGCCCTGCGGGTTCAGCTCCAGCTCCAGTTCGCCGGAGAGATACTGGCTTTCGAACAGCTTGTTCTCGCCCACATAGGACGAGATCATCTTGCGGACCTGCCGGCTTTCCAGCAGCATCCACAGGCCAAAGCCGTCGGCGCCGGCATTGTTGGAAATAACGGTCAGATCCTTCACGCCGCTCGCGCGGATTTCCGGGATCAGGCTTTCGGGGTTGCCCGACAGGCCGAAGCCGCCCGACATGATCGTCATCCCGTCGAACAACAGGCCATCAAGGGCCTGCGCCGGGCTGTCATAGATTTTCTGCATGTCTTCAGTCCCTTCAGCCGATATCGCCGCCCGCAACGGGCAGGACCGATCCGGTCACATAGCTGGCCTCGTCGGAGGCGAGGAAAAGGATGGGGGCGATCTGCTCGTCCAGCGTGCCGTAGCGCTTCATGAAGGCCGACGATGTCACCTGTTCCACCGCCTCGGCCATCCAGGCCTGTTCTTGGCGGTTGTCGCCCTCGGCATTGCGCGGCACGCGGCGCGGCGGCGCGCTGGTGCCGCCCGGCGCGGTCGCGACGACACGGATGCCCGCCTCCGCATATTCCATCGCCAGTGCCTGGGTCAGGCCATTGATCCCGCCCTTCGCCGCCGAATAGGGCACGCGGCGGATGCCGCGCGTGGCATTGGACGACAGGTTGACGATCGTCCCCGCGCCCTGCTCCAGCATCGCGGGCAGAACCGCATGGCAGCAATAGAGAGTCGGCATCAGCGAGCGGCGGATTTCCGCGTCGATCTGATCCGGCTCGAACTGCGCATAGGGCCGCATGCGGATTGCGCCGCCGACATTGTTGATGAGGATATCGATGCGCCCGAACGCCGCGATCGCCGCCGCCATCGCCTGCGCCGCGCCTGCATAGGTTTCAAGGTCGCAGGTGACCGAAATCGCCTTGCCACCGGCCGCGACGATCGCCTGCTCGACATCGGTCACGAAGTCCGCCCGGTCGACCAGCACGAGGCTGGCGCCCTCGGCCGCGGCACGGGTGGCGACGCCGGCACCGATACCCTGCGCCGCGCCGGTCACGACCATCACCTTGCCGGCGAAGCGTCCCTGGAAGATCATCGCCTGGCCCCTCAGATATGATAGACGTCGATGACCTGATGAATATAGTCGTCCTTGAGGACGATTTTCTTCTTCAGGATCTTCGGCGCCGCGCCGCTGATGTCCAGCGTGACGAAGCTGGTTCCGAAAAACTGCTGCGTCTTCTGGTAGCGATGGCTCATCGTGT
Organism: Sphingobium sp. MP9-4; assembly: GCF_005281675.1. Classification (NCBI taxonomy): domain Bacteria; kingdom Pseudomonadati; phylum Pseudomonadota; class Alphaproteobacteria; order Sphingomonadales; family Sphingobiaceae; genus Sphingobium; species Sphingobium sp. MP9-4. Next base: position 13,325 of record NZ_LUFI01000038.1, read on the forward strand.
GCCAGTTGTAGCGCAGGTCGATCGCATCGCTCCGCGTATCGATCACCTCGATATTCGCCAGGAAGTGCGAGGTGCGCGCCTCCGGCGTGCTCGCCGACGACCGTTCGGTCTTCAAGCGATAGACGCGATCCTCCAGCCCCTTGCGGTTGCCATAATAGATGAGCGAGATTTCGCTGTGCGGATCAGTGGTCAGCGCATCATCATCGGTCCAGGCCGGCATCCAATATTCGCACTGTTCCGAATAGCATTCGAGCCATGCGTCCAGTTCGCGATCGTCGAGCAGCCGTGCCTCGCGATAGAGAAAGGCGCAGATATCCTGATAGGAGAGCGCCGCGCGCTCCGTGTCGAGAACCAGTGTCATTCTGCGGCCTCCATCATCGGCGTGACGGCTTCGCGAGCCATGCCGTCGAGCATGATCTGCGCCCAGAATTCATGCTGGCGCACGAACAGCCCTTCATCCTCGCTGCGCTCGCTCGACAGCAGCGGGTTCATGCCCATGGCGGTCGCATTGCTGTCCGGCCCGGCGATCCAGCGGGTCGCACCACGGCTCAAGTCATTCCACAATTCACCCGCGCCTTCATAGGCCGACTGGCAGCTGCGGAATTCCTCCAGATCGTCGGGCGTGCCCATGCCGGTGACGTTGAAGAAGTCTTCGTACTGGCGGATGCGATGCGCCCGGTCTTCCGCGCTTTCGCCCTTGGGGGCGTAGCAATAGATGGTGACTTCGGTCGTATGCACGTCGATCGGGCGGACGACGCGGATCTGGGTCGAAAACTGATCCATCAGGAAGACATTGGGATAGAGCGCCAGATTGCGCGTCTGCTCCAGGATGAAGCGGGCCTTGCCCTCGCCCAGTCGCTCGACCAGTTGGTCCTTATAGTTCCAGACCGGCCGGACCTCGGGGTTCAGCACCTGGGTCCAGAGCAGGATATGACCATGCTCGAAGCCATAGACGCCGCTTGCCGGTGCCTTCGACCAGCCATTGGCGTCGACCGCCTTGGTCCCGCCCTCGGCGCGGCGGCCCATGGTCGACTGGTAATTTTCATGGACCGAGCTGACATGATAGCCGTCGCAGCCATTTTCCATCTGCATCTTCCAGTTGCCATGGAAGGTGTAGGTGGAATTGCCGGTCAGCACTTCCAGACCCTCGGGCGCCTGGTCGACCATCTGGTCGATGATGACCTTGGCCTCGCCCAAATGATCCTCCAGCGGCAGGACATCATGATTGAGCGACCCGAAGATGAAGCCGCGATAGCTTTCGACCCGCACCTTGGTCAGGTCGTGCGACCCTTCATGGTCGAAACCGTCGGGATAGGCGCCGGTGCTGGCATCCTTGGCGCGCAGCAGTTTGCCGTCGGTCTTGAAGCTCCATCCGTGGAAGGGGCAGACGAAGAGCGGCTGGTTGCCACGCTTGCGGCGGCACAGCTTGGCGCCGCGATGAGCGCAGGCATTGACCACGCAATTGAGGCCGCCATCCTTGGCCCGCGTCAGGATCACCGGCGTATGGCCGATCCAGGTGGTGAAGTAATCGTTCTTCTTCCCGACCTGGCTCTCATGGGCCAGATAGACCCAGTTGCTCTCGAAGATATATTTCATCTCCAGATCGAACAGTTCCGGGTCGGTGAAGACGTCGCGGCGGCAGCGGAAGATGCCGGTTTCCGGATCGTCCACGACCGCGGTTTCAACACGGTCGCGCAGGAAAGCCATGGGGCTGGTCATGATCCTCTCTCCTCTCAGGCCGGCTCTGTGACCGGTTCGTCGGCATCCACCACCAGGCGCTTGCGGGTCGAGAAGGCCTCGTCGCCCTCATCGTCCGCGCGCTGCAGATGGAAATCGAAGGCGATATGCGCGCTGTCGCCCTGCCGGTTGGGCACCGGCAGCAGCCCTTCACGGGTGCCGAAGGCGAAATCGTCGGCAGCGAACGGATCATCGCCAAAATTGATCTGCGTGGTCAGGCGGCGATAGCCCGGCGCCTCGATGAAGAAATGCACATGGGCGGGGCGATTGCCGTGCCGGCCGAGCGCTTTCATCAGCGTGTCGGACGCGCCGCCCGGCGGCACCGAATAGCCGTTCGGCATCTTCGACGAGAAGGCATAGGTGCCATCGGCCGCGATCTTGAGGCGACGGCGATTGTTGAACGGCGTCTGTTCATGGGTCGGGTCGAAATGCGAATAGAAGCCGTGCGAGTCCGCATGCCAGACATGGACCAACCCGTCCGTCACCGCCTCGCCATCGGGGCCGATGATGCGGCCGGTCATGTAGAGCGTGTCGGTATCGTCGGCATCGTCGGTCAGATAGGCGCCGCTCTCGACGATCGGCGCGCCCTCGACATAGAGCGGCCCTTCGATCGTGCGCGGGGTGCCGCCCGACTTGCCGGCCTCGGCATCCTTGGCATCCATGTAGAGATCGATGAAATGCTCCAGGCCGACGCCCGGCATCAGCAGGCCCAGTTCGCCCGCGCCCGCCGCGCCCTGCATGAAGTTGACGGCATTCCACACCTCATCCTCGCTGACATCATAGCGGGCGATGACGATCATGCAGGATTGGATCAGGTCGCGAACGATGCCCTTCATGCGGGCGTTGCCACCGTCGCAATCCAGACCCGCGACACGGTCGAGCAGGTTCTGGATTTCCGGTGTTTCTACGAAGCTGGTACCCATATTTTTCTCTCCTAAGCTTTGCGGTCTGTGTCGGACGATCAGCGATCATCCTCATGGATCGAGGACGGATGGCGGCAGAGCGGCGTGATCTTCATCGTCATGAAGGGGTAGAGCGGCAGCGCCATCAGCGTGTCGTGCAAGGCTGCGTTGCTCTCCACATCGAAGATCGAGACGTTGGAATAGAGGCCGACCTTGCGCCAGATATGGCGCCAGGTGCCGGCCGCCTGCAGCGTCTGGAAATAGGCCTTTTCCGCCGCCTTGATCCGGGCGGCTTCCGCCGCATCGAAATCCAGCGGGATGTTGACGTCCATTTCGACCATGAACAGCATGGGTTTCAGGCTCCTGCGGTAACAGCGTGAAGGATCGGCGACGTGCGATCGCGCCGGAAGAAGGCGAGCTTGTCTTCGTCAAAGGCGATGCCCAGGCCCGGCCCGGTCGGCACGGCGAGCGAGAAGTCGGCATAGCCGAGCGGATCGCGCAAAATATCCTCGGTCTGGAGCAACGGACCGAACAATTCGGTGCCCCAGGCGAGGTCCGGCAGGGTGGCGAAGACATGGGCCGACGCGACCGTGCCGACACCGCCCTCCAGCATCGTGCCGCCATAAAGGCCGATGCCGGCCGCCGCGCCGATCGCGGCGACGTCGGCCGCGGCGAACAGGCCGCCCGACTGGGCAATCTTGAGCGCGAAGACGCTGGCGGCATGGGCCGAAGCGATCCGCATCGCGCTGCGCGGACCATTCAATGCCTCGTCCGCCATCAGCGGCACTGGCTGGTTCTTCGACAGGCGCGCCATCGCGGCGATCGCGTCGCCAGCGATCGGCTGTTCGACCAGGTCGCAGCCGACATCATGCAGCATGGCCATCCCGATCTTGGCCTGCGCCTCCGACCAGTTCTGGTTGACGTCGACGCGCACGCTGGCGCGGTCGCCCAGCGCCTTGCAGATGGCGCCGACATGGGCGACATCGTCGCGCACTTCGCGCTTGCCGATCTTCAGCTTGAAGATGCGATGGCGCCGGCGGTCGAGCATCTCCTCGCCCTCGGCAATGTCGCGCGCGGTATCGCCGCTGGCCAGCGTCCAGGCCACGGGCAGGCTGTCGCGCACCCGGCCACCGCCGATCAGTTCGGACACGGCGATGCCCAGCCGCTTGCCGGCCATGTCGAGCAGCGCGGTTTCGACCGCGCATTTGGCGAAATGATTGCCGCGCACGCAGCGGGCGACCTTGGCCATGGTGGCGCCGACCTGCGCCAGGTCGCAGGTTTCCAGAACCGGGACGATATAGGTGTCGATCGCCGACTTGATGCTTTCGGGGCTTTCCTCGCCATAGCTGAGGCCGCCGATCGTGGTGCCTTCGCCAACCCCCTCGATACCGTCGGCATCGGTCAGGCGGACGATCACCATCGATTGGGCGTGCATGGTCGCCATCGCCAGAACATGCGGGCGGATCGTCGGCACATCGACGATGAAGGTATCGGCGTGGCTCAATCCAGCCATTGCGGCGACTCTCCCAAATGCTTACGTTTCATGGGATAGCTATGCCTCGTCCGCGCCGGTTTCAAAGATCAATGCGGTCAAGGGACCATACTCTGGAGGTATAAGTCAGTGATGGACCTGCGCCTCTTGCGCTATTTCGTGGCGGTGGCCGACGAAGGCAATTTCAACCGCGCCGCCGACCGGCTGCATATTGCCCAGCCGCCTTTGTCGCGTGCGATCCAGCAGTTGGAGGCGCATGTCGGCGCGCCATTGCTCGACCGCGCCAGCCGCCCGCTGCGGCTGACCGATGTCGGGCGCCTGCTCCATGCCCAGGCGCTGCAGTTGCTGGCGCGGATGGAGGATGTCGAGACAATGGTGAAGACCGCCGCCGCCAGCCAGCGCCGCCGGCTGGTGATCGGCTTCGTCGCCTCGACCATCTATGCCCGCCTGCCCGAACTGATCCGCGAATTTCGCAAGGTCGCCGACAATGTCGAGCTGGTCATGGTGGAAAGCACCACGCTGGAACAGATTGCAGCATTGAAGGACGGACGCATCGATGTCGGCTTCGGCCGCATCCGGTTCGAGGATCCTGCCGTCCGTCGTATCATCCTGCGCAACGAGAAGATGGTCGCCGCCTTCCCGATGGACCACCCGCTGGCCCGCGGCGAAGGACCGATCTCGATCCGCGACCTGGCCGAAGAACCGCAGATCATCTATCCGCGCGCGCCACGCCCCAGCTATGCCGACCAGGTCATATCACTGTTCCGCGACCATGCGATCGAACCGCGCATCGTCCATGAGGCGCGCGAACTGCAGATCGCCATCGGCCTGGTCGCGGCGCAGGAGGGGATGGCGATCGTCCCCGAATCGGTCCATCGCGCCCGCAGCCACGATGTCGCCTTTCGCGACCTGATCGAGCCGGCCACCTCTCCCATCATCATGAGCCACCGCCCCGGCGACCGTTCGCCCGAACTGGCGCTGATGGCGTCGGTGATCGCGCGCCAATATGCGCAATGGGGCTATGAGGTGCCAGCCGCCCTGACCGAGGAGCTTTGAAGCCACCGAAGCGCCCGCCATACCCGTAGCCTATTTCAACGGGACTTAATTGGTATTTGGCGCTGCCCTGCATGTCCTTCACTTTCCCGGCAAATCATACCCATCAATAAGGGAGAGGAATCGATATGCAGGGTATCGATATAAATCGTCACATCGACGAAGCCAGATTCGGAAACCTACATCTCAAGATCATCATTGCTTGTGCCATCCTGCTTATAGTCGATGGCTATGACGTCTTCATTTACGGAGTCGTCCTTCCACAGTTGATGGATCAATGGGGACTTAGCGCCCCACAGGCCGGGTCGCTCGCCAGCTGGGCCTTGTTCGGCATGATGTCCGGCGCCCTCTTCTTCGGTCCTCTGGGTGACCGAATCGGCCGCAAGACCTGCATCACCATCTGCTTCGCACTGTTCAGCGCCGCCACCTTCGTCAACGGCTTCGCCACGACGCCGACCATGTTCGGCGCGCTGCGCTTTCTCGCCGGCCTCGGCTGTGGCGGGCTGATGCCCAATGCGGTGGCGCTGACCAATGAATATGCGCCCAAGCGGATGCGCAGCACGCTCGTCGCGCTGATGTTCAGCGGCTATGCCGTGGGCGGCATGGCGGCTGCGGGCCTCGGCATCTGGCTGCTGCCGCTATTCGGCTGGCAGGCGATGTTCTTCGCCGCCGCCGTGCCGCTCGTCTTCCTGCCGCTCGTCCTGCGCGGCCTGCCGGAATCGGCCGGCTTCCTGGTCCGTCAGGGGCGCCAGGAACAGGCCCGCGCCATCCTTCAGCGGCTGTCGCCTGGCCAGCGCCTCGACGGCCCGCTGATCCAGCCGCAGGGCGCTGCCGCCAAGACCAGCATCGCCGCCCTTTTCCAGCACAATCGCACGCTCGGCACGCTGTCGATGTGGCTCTGCTTCTTCTGCTGCCTGCTCATGGTCTATGCGCTCGGCTCCTGGCTGCCGCAGCTGATGCGCAGTGCCGGATACAGTCTGGGTTCCAGCCTGTCCTTCCTGCTGGCGCTCAATTTCGGCGGCATGTTCGGCGCGATCGCGGGCGGACGCCTCGCCGACCGGTTCGGCCTGCCCCAGGTGGTCATCGCCTATTTCTTGCTCGGCGCGATCTGCATCAGCCTGCTCGGCCTCAACGGGCCGATGCCGATCCTCTATCTGCTGATCTTCGTTGCCGGCGCCGGCACCACCGGCACGCAGATATTGCTCTATGCCAGCGTCGCCGACTTCTATGACCTCTCGGTCCGCTCGACTGGACTTGGTTGGGCATCGGGCATGGGCCGGGTCGGCGCGATCGTCGGGCCGATGCTGGGCGGCGTGCTGCTTGCGGCGCAACTGCCGATGACGCTCAATTTCGTCGCCTTCGCCATTCCGGGCCTCGTCTCGGTGCTGGCCACCCTGGTCTTCATGCTGAGCCGTCGCCAGCAGGTTGCCCGAGAAAACTACGCCCTGGCGGTGTGATCGGACCATCATGACTGCAAGCCAGACGGGCTGGATCCCGGCGATCATCGCCGGGATCATCGCCACCACCATATCCTATGCCGGCCCGCTGGTGATCATCTTCCAGGCGGCACAGGGCCTTGAACCCGCCCTCGTTGCCTCCTGGATCTGGGCGATCTCGATCGGCAGCGGCCTGTTGGGCATATTGCTAAGCTGGCGCTGGCGCGTGCCGATCGTCATCGCCTGGTCAGCGCCGGGATCGGCGCTGCTGGTGACGATGCTGCCGCAGACTGATTTCGCGACCGCGATCGGCGCCTATATCGTCGCCAATCTCGCGGTCCTGCTGGTCGGCCTGTCGGGCGCCTTCGACCGGCTGATGCAGCGGCTGCCCGCCGCGATCACCGCCGCGATGCTAGCCGGCATCCTTTTTCGTTTCGTTATCGATATGATTGGCGCCGTGCCGTCCGCGCCGCTGATGCTGATCGCGATGATCGCCGCCTTCTTCGCCGGTCGCGTGCTGGCGCCGCGCTATGCCGTGGTCGCGGTGCTGATAACCGGCGTCGCCATCACCGCGCTCAGCGGCGGCCTGTCCGGATCGATCGGCACGCCGCACCTCACCATGCCGGTCTGGACGACGCCGCGCTTCGACTGGGCCGCGACCGCCAGCATCGCGGTGCCGCTGGCCGTGGTCGCGCTGACCGGCCAGTTCCTGCCCGGCATCGCCGTGCTGCGCGCCGCCGGTTACGACCAGCCCGCCGCCCGGCCGATCGTCTCGACCAGCGCCATCGCCTCGATCGCGCTCGCGCCGTTCGGCTGCCACGGCCTCAATCTCGCCGCCTTCACCGCCGCCATCTGCCTTGGCCCAGACGCCCATCCCGATCCCGCCCGCCGCTACATGGCCGGCATCGCGGGCGGCGTCACCTATCTCGTCTTCGGCGCCTTTGCCGCCACCGTGCTCGCGCTGTTCGCCACCCTGCCCAAGACGCTGATCGCCGCGCTGGCGGGCCTCGCCTTGTTTCCGGTCGTCGCCAATTCGCTCAGCACCGCACTGCGCGCCGAGCAGGGACGCGACGCCGCCCTTGTCACTTTCGCCGTCAGCGCATCGGGCATGACGCTGGCCGGACTCGGCTCCGCCTTCTGGGGCCTGATCTTCGGCCTCGCCGTCCACCTGCTCCAGAGCCTCGTCGCAAAACGGCCCGACCAGGCCACCGCATAACCAGAAAAACCCATATACCGGAGAGTATGCATGTTCGATCTTCTGGCGCCCGTCCTGGCCGCCTCCGCAGCACAAGCCGCCCCCGCCCCGCCGCCCGCTCCTGTCGACGTCGCGCAGAAGGAGGCGGCGCCGGCCGAAGCCCAACTGCCGCCATCACAGACCAGCGAGCGGCCCAAGGCACCCAAGCCCGCCTTCCGCCCGATCAACCATGACGAGGATTATTCCGGCTTCCGCGATGTGCGCGACGCCAATCTGTGGACCCGCCTCAAATATCTGCCGATCGTCGGCAACACCTATGCCACGCTCGGCGGTGAACTGCGGCTGCGCCCCGAACTGCGGTTGGGCGAACGCTGGGGCCGCGGCCCCCAGGATGATGACGGCAATTTCCAGCAGCGCAGCCGTATCTGGGGTGACCTCCAGGTCGAAGGGCTTTTCCGCGCCTTCGTCGATCTCGAACATGCGACCAGCACCGGCCTCGATTCCGTCGTTGCGCCGATCGAGGAAGGCCGGCTCGACTTCAACCAGGCCTTCATCGAAGCGCATGTACCGATCGGCAAAGCGAAAATCACCGCGCGCCTCGGCCGACAGGAAATCGGTATCGGCAACCAGACCGTGTTCGACATGCGCGAAGGCGCCAATACCCGCCGCTCGCTCGACCTGCTGCGCGTCATGGCGACCCAGGGACCATGGGATGGCGGCTTCCTCACCGGTCATGCCGTGCTGGAGAAGCTCGGCACATTCGATGACGAAACCAATCATGATTACGACCTGACCGGCTTTCATGCCGGCCGCAGCTTCGGCGCCGGCGCCCGCACCGGTCGCGCCGAGGCGCTGTTCGTCTCTTCCGACCGCGCCAGCCTCGCCTTCGACAGCGAAGCCGCCGCCCGCGACCAGCGCCGCACCCTGTCGCTGCGCTATGCCGGCAAGCGCGACGCCTGGAGCATCGATGTCGAGGGCATCCGCCAATGGGGCTCGTTCGGCGATCTCGACATCGACGCCTATTATGTCACCGGCACCGCCGCCTATGGCTGGCAGGGCGGATGGAAGCCCAAGCTGGCCCTGCGCGTCGATGTCGGCTCGGGCGACAAGAACCCCAATGACGGCAAGATCGGCACCTATGCGCCGCTCTTCCCCAAGCCGCTCACCTATAATGGCGACCTTGGCCCGCATAATCTGACGATCATCCAGCCGCAGCTGTCGATCCAGCCGACGGCGAAGCTGAAGCTCGATTTTTCGGCGGCGGGCCTGTGGCGCACCTCCACCAAAGATGGCGTCTATTCGCTCGGTGGCCAGGTGCTTCGGCGCGGCGACGAAAGCGACAGCCGCTTCTTCGGCAAGCGCGCGACAGCGGCCGGCCAATATGCGCTCAACCCGTTCATGACGCTGGGCTTCTACACCATCTATGGCGACGTCTCGGAAAAGTTCAAACCCGGCCGCGACCTCTATTATGCCGCCACCTACCTGACCTTCCGCTTCTAGATCAGGCAGTGTGGATGTGCCGGAGGCAGGCGGGATCGCCGGTCTCCTCCGGCACAGGCAGCGGCTGTCAGCCCCGCCGTCGCCAGCGCCGGAACAGCGATAGCCCCAGCACCCCGCCGCCCACCACGGCCGCGATCGCGCCGCCAGCCGAGGCCAGCGCCCAGGCCCCGGCGGCCAGCAGGCCCGTCAGGAAATCGACGATGATGAGGGTGAGGTGGATCATGCAGGAAGGAAGACGGCGCTAGGCGCCAAGTTCCTTCGCCTCCTGATATTTCAGCTCCAGAAAACGATTCTGCGTCGCCAGCTTGTCGAGATCGCCGCTCGCCAGTTGCTCGCTCATCCGGCCGATCTCGGCGTCGATCACCGACAGGCCCTCGATCAGCTGCTTTTCGGGCACGCGGCCATTACGTTCCTCGCGGCGCAGTGGCGCGGGGATCGACTGATAGCCGGTGACCAGTTCGGGCAGATGATCGGCCAGCAGCTTGCGAATCTCGTGCGCGGCGGGATCCTGCTCGCCCAGTCGTTCGAGCTGCGGCGCCAGCGTCTCCAGCTTGACGCCGATGCTGTCGACCAGGCTGACCGCGGGCGCGGGCAAGGCCTTGCGCTGATTTTCCAGCCAGATTTCGGTCTTGAGCGGCAGGGCGGTCAGCGCCGTGTCCGCCAGCTTGTCAGGACTGACCGCGCGCTCGCCCGGCAGCAGCGCGAAGAACAGCGTGGTAACCAGCAGCAGGCCCAGCACGATCATCACGCCACTGGTGCCCAGCGGCATGAACCAGCCCGCGACCATGGCCGCGATGATGATCGCGAAGGCGGTGCCGGCGATCCGGCCCAGCCGCCGCATGATCGATGCGTTGCGCCGTTCGCGCGCGCGGCTGGTCAGGCTCTTGCCGCGCTCGCTATGGCGGCGCAGCACCGCCTCGGCATCGGCCAGCACGCGGTCGGACCGGCTCATGCCATCAACTCCGGGAAAAGGGGCAGGGTGGGGCGCATCCTTATCCCTCGATCGCGCTCAGCAGCGGGTTTTCCGCCCGCGCTTCCTTGGCGGCCTGGGCCTGGCCTTCGGACCGGGCGATATAGCCCTTAGACTTTTCCACCTCGCTCGACAGCACGGTGACCGTCGTCTTCATGTTTTCGAGCGCCTTGAGCTTGAACGTGTCGATATTGTCCATCGTGTCGTAGATATTCTGGAAGGCGCGCTGCAGCGTCTCGATCGGGATCGTGCTGCTGGCGGCCTGCTCGTGAATCTGCGCGGTCTGGCTCTTGAGCAGTTCGCCGGTCGAATCGATGATATTGGCGGTCGTGGTGTTGAGCGCGGTGATCTGTTCCAGCACCAGCCGCTGGCCGACCAGCGCCTGTGCCACAGTCACGGCGGTGCGCAGCGCGGCGACGGTGGTGGTGCTGGCGCGGTCCACGCCCTTCACCAGCTCGACATTATTCTTCTTCACCAGGTCCAGCGCCAGATAGCCCTGCACCGTGACCGCCATCTGGGTCAGCAGATCCTGGGTGCGCTGGCGGATGTAGAAGAGCGCGCTCTCGCGGATCGCCTTCGCCTTGGTCGGATCGGTCGAATCCAGCTCCAGCGCCTTGGACTCGAGGCGCGCGTCCATGGTCTTGCTGATGTGGATCATCTGTTCCAGCTTGCCCATGGTCTGCCACATATTCTGGCGTTCCACGTCGATCGCGGCATTGTCCTTGATCAGCACGTCCTTGCCGCTGGCAAGGCTGCCCAGGATCGAGTTGATATGCGTCTGGCTCGACTTGTAGCTGTCGAAATAGTCGCGCATCTTGTTGCCGAACGGGATGATGCCGAACAGCTTCTTGGGCGCGGTCAGGCTGCCGCGCTTGCCGGGGTCCAGATCCTCGACCGTACGGCGCAGTTCGGCCAGATCGGCCCCGACCTTGTTGTCGCTGTCCATCGCGCGCACCGGCCGATCGAGGAAGCGGTTGCTGTGCCCGGCGGCCTCGGCGATTTCCTTGCGGCCCATATTGGTCAACTGGTCGACGCGCTGGCCGAAGGCGGGCGAATTGGCATCCTGCGCCACCAGATCGTCGATGAAGGCATCGACCTTCTCGTCCAGCTTGGATCGCTTTTCCTCGTCGATCGGCACCAGCCCCGCCGCCTTTTCGGGCGCGACCACCGGCACCGGATCGGGCGGCGTGAGGTTCAGCGTATCAGCGGTCGCGGTCGGCGCGGTCGAAGCCATGTCATCTCCCAGGGGCCAGATCGGCCTGACTGTCATATGTGCATAAAACAGTAAGGCCGCAAGTCTCTCTGCGTGCAGATATAGGCGCTCGGGCCATGCCATTGCAATCGGGGGACGTCTGGTTAGCATGGCGCAAAGACCAGAGGAGAGTGAATGACGCAGCAGGAAGGGCATGCCCCGGCCGATCCACAGGCCGCGATGATCGCGGCGGTGGCGGCCGATCCCCGTTATGGCGAGCTGGTGGCACGGCGGGCGCGGCTGGGCTGGTGGCTGTCGGCGATCATCTTCACCGCCTTTGTCGGCTATCTCGCGCTGATCGCCTTCGACAAGGCGCTGCTCGGCATGCCGATCGGCGATGGCGTCACCTCGATCGGCATCCCGATCGGCCTTGGCCTCATCCTGCTCGCGATCGCGCTGACCGGCCTCTATGTCGCTTATGCCAATCGCCATCATGACGCACAGATGGCCGCCATCCTCAAGGATCATGGCGCATGAGGGCGCGGCTTGCCGGCGCGCTCGCCCTTGCTCTGCTTCCTGCTCCCGCCTTCGCCGCCGCGCTGGAGGGGGAGGCGCAGCGTCAGCCGATCAACTGGGTGGCGATCGCGATGTTCGTCGCCTTTGTCGGCCTGACCCTGTGGATAACCAAGGCGGCGGCCGCGCGCACCCGCACCGCGTCGGACTTCTACACCGCCGGCGGCGGCATCAGCGGCTTCCAGAACGGGCTCGCCATGGCGGGCGACTATATGTCCGCCGCCTCCTTCCTCGGCATATCGGCGCAGATATTCACCGACGGCTATGATGGCCTCATCTATTCCACCGGCTTCCTCGTCGGCTGGCCGATCCTGCTGTTCCTGATGGCGGAGCGGCTGCGCAACCTTGGTCGCTTCACCTTTGCCGATGTCGCTTCCTACCGTTTCGCCCAGCCGCCGGTGCGCAGCTTCGCGGCGGTCTCCACCCTGCTGGTCGTCAGCTTCTACCTGATCGCCCAGATGGTGGGCGCGGGGCAGCTCATCAAATTGCTGTTCGGCCTGCCCTATGCGGTGGCCGTGGTGATCGTGGGCGCGCTGATGATGCTCTGTGTGCTGTTCGGCGGCATGCGCGCGACCACCTGGGTGCAGATCATCAAGGCGGTGCTGCTGCTGGGCGGCGCGAGCTTCATGGCGCTGATGGTGCTGGCCCAGTTCGGCTTCTCGCTCGAAGCCCTGTTCGCCCGCGCGGTCGCGGTGAAGAGCGCGGCGGCACAGGCCGCCGGTGCCACTCCCGCTGAAGCCGCGGCGAAGGGCCGCGCGATCATGGCGCCGGGCGGCTTCATCAAGGATCCGGTCTCGGCCATCTCCTTCGGCCTTGCACTGATGCTGGGCACGGCCGGCCTGCCGCACATATTGATGCGCTTCTTCACCGTCCCCGATGCCAAGGAAGCGCGCAAGTCGGTGCTGTGGGCCACCGGCTGGATCGGCTATTTCTATATCCTCACCTTCATCATCGGCTTCGGCGCGATCATCCTGGTCGGCACCGATGCCGGCTACAAGATGGCCGACGGCACGCTGCGCGGCGGCGGCAATATGGCGGCGATCCATCTCGCCCATGCGGTCGGCGGCAACGCGTTCCTCGGCTTCATCTCGGCGGTTGCCTTCGCGACGATCCTGGCGGTGGTGGCGGGGCTCACTTTGTCGGCCGCCTCGGCGGTCAGCCATGACCTTTATGCCACGGTGCTGAAACAGGGACGGGCCAACTCCGCCGACGAACTGCGCGTCTCGCGGATCACCACCCTGGCGCTGGGCGCGCTGGCGGTGCTGCTGGGGCTGGTTTTCGAGAAGCAGAATGTCGCCTTCATGGTCAGCCTCGCCTTCGCGCTGGCGGCATCGGGCAATTTCCCGGTGCTGATCCTGTCGCTGCTGTGGAGTGGCTGCACCACCCGTGGCGCGGCCTGGGGCGGCACGATCGGACTGCTGACGGCCTTCGTCCTGACGCTCCTGTCGCCGGCTGTGTGGACCACCACCTTCGGCCTCGGCCCGGCACCTTTCCCCTATAGCTCGGCGGCGATCTTCTCGGTCCCGGCCGGCTTCATCGCCATCTGGCTGATCTCCCGGCTCGACCGCTCGCCCCGCGCGGCCGTCGACAAGGCCGGCTATCCGGCGCAGCGGGTGCGGGCGGAAACCGGCATCGGCGCCTTCGCCGCCAGCGACCATTGAACCTTCTCCTCCCGCGCCGCGTTCGGCGCGGGAGGAGAGAAGCCATGGACGAACAATTGACAGCGGCCGCCGACATGGCGGCGCATCGCCGGCCGGCATTTCCCGGCGAAAGCGCGGACTATGCCAAGGCGCGGCAGGACCTGCTGGCGGCGGAGATCGAATTTCGACGCCACATGACGCGCCTGACCGCCCAGCGCCAGGCGCTGCCGCCCGGCCCGCTGATCACGAAGGATTATCGCTTCAAGGACGAGCAGGGCTTCGAGATCGGCCTGATCGACCTGTTCGGCGACAAGGATGTGCTGGTCAGTTACTATTGGATGTATGGGCCGGAACGTGAACGGCCCTGCCCGATGTGTACCAACTGGATCGGGGCGGTCGACGGCAATGCCAGCGATATCAAGCAGCGCGTCGCCTACAAGATACTGAGCCGCAGCCCGGTCGAACGGCAATTCGCCTTCGCGCAGGAGCGGGGCTGGCGCAACACCGACTTCATCCAGACGATCGGCGACGATTATGCCCGTGATCTCGACCTGCTCCAGCCGGACGGCGAATATCCTGCGCTGGTCGTCTATCGCCGCGACGGCGATCAGGTGCGGCTCTTCTGGATGAGCGAGATGGGACGCGAAATGGCCGATCCGGGCCAGGATCCCCGCGACGCGCCCGACATCGCCGCGCTCTGGTCGATCCTCGACCTGACGCCGCAGGGCCGGCCGGCCGACTGGTATCCCAAATTGCGCTACTGAAAAGGGGCGGTGTCGCCACCGCCCCCCCCTCATGCGTCAGCGCGCGCCCTCGGCGTAGTAGCGCTCCATGTCGAGGCGCATCTGGTGCAGCGCTTCCGGGTTCAGATAAACCATGTGGCCTGCCGGATAATATTTGAACTGCAGGTTCGGCCGCAGCGCCGGCTCCAGCATCATGTGCTTCAGGTCGCGCTCGGTCGAGAAGAAGGGCGTCGCCATGTCATAATAGCCGTTCAAGGACAGCACGCGCAGATGCGGGTTGATGCGCATCGCGGTGCTGAGGTCGGCGGTGACGTCCGCGACATTCTGCTTGCGGCCCGACGGAGGCTCATGGCTCCAGTCCCAGTTGAAGGCGCCGCCTTCCCGCGCGCTCAGCCGATAGCTGAGGTCGGTCTGATAGCCGAGCTTGTTGGTCAGCTGATCCAGGAAGCTGCCGACATAGAGGCCGCTGATCGCGGTATCCGACGGATCATATTCGGGATCCTCGCCCGCCGCATCCTCGTCGATCCCCTTGTAGCGGCTGTCGAACCGACCCAGCGTTTCGCGCCCGTCGCGCAGCAATTCCTTGCGGAAGCGGCTGAGGCTGACGCGCAGATTGGCGCGCTTCAAATAATCGACTGACAGGCCGGTGAAGCGGCTCATCTGCTGGGCGACGGCGTCCTCTTCCTGGGCGCTGATGTCCTGGCCCTTCAGCAGCGCGGCGGCATAGGGGCCGTTGGCGAACTGGCGCGCTTCCTCGACAAAGGCTTCCAGGCTGGCCGGGCGGCCGCCGGGGACGCGATTATGATACCAGGCGGTCGCCGCATAGCTGGGCAGATAGCCGATATGGATGGTGTCGAAGCCCGACTGGCGGATGCCGTAATTCATGATCGAGGACAGCAGGATCACGCCGTTCAGCGCCATGCCGCGGTCTTCCAGCTGATAGGCGAGCGCGCCCGATCGGGTGGTGCCATAGCTTTCGCCGAAAATATATTTGGGGTCGCCCCAGCGGCCATTCTTGGTGGTGTAGCGCAGGATCGCCTTGGCAAAGGCATCGACATCCTGGTCGACGCCATAGAAGTCGGCGCCCTTGGCATCGCCCAGCGGCCGCGAATAGCCCGATCCCACCGCATCCAGGAACACCATGTCGGTGCTGCCGATCAGGCTGTCGGGATTGGGGCCGACATCGAAGGGCGCGGGCGCGACCGCTTCAGGATTGCCGGTGCGCACATGGTCGGGCGCAAAGCTGCCCATGCGCAGCCACAGCGAGGCCGATCCGGGACCGCCATTGTAGAAAAAGGTCAGCGGGCGATGCTTACCGGGCGCGGTATAGGCGGTGTAGAAGACGCTGGCGGTCGGCTTGCCCTGGGCGTCGCGGATGGTCAGCGTGCCGGCGGTCGCGCTGTAGGCGATCGACTTGCCGTCGACGCTCGCCGTGCCCTTGCTGGTCTTGGTCACTTCCTCGACCGGGGCGCTGGCCCAGTTCTTGGCGATCTCGTCCGCCGTCTGCTCGGCATGCTGCTTGGCGGCGTCGGGCGCGCCATCCTTCTGGGCGAGGGCAGGGTGGGACAGGGAAAGGGCGAGGAGGGAAGCAAAGCCAAGGGTGGCGGTCAGCCGCATGGGGTGTCCTTTTCTTTTCAGGGTGCGAACCTGACGCGGTGTCATAGGCGGCTGCCACAGCGGGGCAAGGGAAACATCATAACATGACAGGATATTCATCTGCGCTTCGGCCGATCCTTCCGCTGCCCTTGCCGCATCGCGTCATTTCCTGTAGGGGCGCGCCCGAAGCCTCTGCGCGGCCTTGTGTCGGCCAGGGGAGCCCCATATCCCAAAGGCAAGACATGTCCCTGCGTAATATCGCGATCATCGCGCACGTCGACCATGGCAAGACCACGCTCGTCGACCAGCTTTTCCGCCAGTCCGGCACCTTCCGCGACAACCAGCGCGTCGAAGAGCGCGCCATGGACTCGAACGACCTGGAAAAGGAACGCGGCATCACCATTCTGGCGAAGCCCACCTCGGTCGAATGGAACGGCACCCGCATCAACATCGTCGATACGCCCGGCCACGCCGACTTCGGCGGCGAAGTGGAGCGCATCCTCTCGATGGTCGACGGCGTGATCCTGCTGGTCGACTCGTCGGAAGGCGCGATGCCGCAGACCAAGTTCGTGACCGGCAAGGCGCTGGCGCTCGGCCTCAAGCCCATCGTCGTCGTCAACAAGGTCGACCGTCCCGACGAGCGCATCCAGGAAGTGCTGGACGAAGTGTTCGACCTGTTCGTGACGCTCGACGCCACCGACGAACAGCTCGACTTCCCCGTCCTCTACGCATCGGGCCGCAACGGTTACGCCAGCGAGGATTCGCAGCGCCGTGAAGGCACGCTGGAGCCGCTGTTCCAGAAGATCGTCGACCATGTCCCGCCGCCGTCGCTGGACCAGGACGCGCCGTTCAGCTTCCTCGTGACGCTGCTCGACCGCGACAACTTCCTGGGTCGTATCCTGACCGGCCGCGTCCAGTCGGGCACGGTCAAGGTCAACCAGCCGATCCACGCGCTCGACGCTGAAGGCAATGTGATCGAAACCGGCCGCGCGTCGAAGATCATGTCGTTCCAGGGCCTGGACCGCGTGCCGGTCGAGGAAGCCAAGGCAGGCGACATCATCTCGCTCGCCGGCCTCACCGTCGCGACTGTGGCCAACACCATTTCCGATCCGCAGGTCAGCACCCCGATCAAGGCGCAGCCGATCGATCCGCCGACCCTGTCGATGCGCTTTGCCGTGAACGACTCGCCGATGGCCGGCCGCGAAGGCAGCAAGGTGACGAGCCGCATGATCCGCGATCGTCTGGCCCGCGAAGCCGAATCCAACGTCGCCATCAAGGTGACGGAATCGGACGACAAGGACAGCTTCGAAGTCGCCGGCCGTGGCGAGCTTCAGCTGGGCGTGCTCATCGAAACCATGCGCCGCGAAGGCTTTGAACTGGGCATCTCGCGTCCGCGCGTGCTGTTCGGCGAAGACGAAAATGGCGGCAAGACCGAGCCTTACGAAACCGTCGTCATCGACGTGGACGATGAGTTCTCGGGCACGGTCGTCGACAAGATGAACATCCGCAAGGCCGAGATGACCGACATGCGTCCCTCGGGCGGCGGCAAGACCCGCATCACCTTCTCCGCGCCCTCGCGCGGCCTGATCGGCTATCATGGCGAATTCCTGTCCGACACGCGCGGCACCGGCATCATGAACCGCCTGTTCGAGAAGTACGGCCCCCACAAGGGCAAGATCGAAGGCCGCAAGAACGGCGTCCTGATCTCGAACGGTGCCGGCGAAGCCAATGCCTATGCGCTGGGTCCGCTGGAAGATCGTGGCATCCTGTTCGTCGGCGTGGGCGAAGCCCTCTATGAGGGCATGATCATCGGCGAGAATGCCAAGCCGGAAGACCTCGAAGTCAACCCGATGAAGTCGAAGGCGCTGACCAACTTCCGCGCCAGCGGCAAGGACGACGCCGTCCGCCTGACCCCGCCGAAGAAGATGACGCTGGAACAGGCGATCGCTTACATCGACGACGATGAAATGGTCGAAGTCACGCCCAAGACCATCCGTCTGCGCAAGCGCTACCTCGATCCGAACGAGCGCAAGCGCATGAGCCGCTCGAAGGCCGCTTGATTTATCAGGGCGGCTCATATGCAGGCCGCCTGATTTTCAGGTAAGTAGGTTTCGAAAAGGGCCGGTGTCGCGAGGCGCCGGCCCTTTTCCTTTATCCAGGAGGCTGCAATGGCCGATCTCTATCTCAAGGCGCTGGAATCCGAGCGGCGCAAATTATGGGCCGAATGCCGCCTCAAGGGCCTGCCCAAGGGCACGCCGGAACGCGAGCGGATCGTCGAGATCGACGCGCTGCTCAAGGCGCACAAGGCCAAGAAGGACGGCAAGTCCGCCAACCCGTGACGGCCGCTATTTTCCGGTCGGCTCAGCATAAATCCCGATAGGCGGGAAGGGCATGCTTCCTATCGTCGCGGTTCTCATGAGCCGAGGCGAAGCGGAAGGGCGTGCGAGTGACCAACGAAGCGGACGCGGAGGGGCACGACCTGTTCGAATGGGGGCCGCCACGCGGGCTGCCCGGCCTTGTCCGCCTGTCGGTGCCGGCCCTGCCCACGGTCCGCGCCCGCGCCCTGCTTGCGCTGGCGGTCGGCTGGTTGCCGCTCCTGCTGCTGATCCTCTTCCTGCCGGGCCATGACCGGGCCGGCGACCTGCGCCATTTCCTGCGCGACATCGGGGCACATGCCCGCTTCGCCTTTGCCGTGCCGCTCCTGCTGGTCGCCCATGTCGAAACCGCGCGGCGGCTGGGCGCGGTGGTGCGCCATTTCGCCATTTCCGGGCTGATCCCGCCTGATGCCGGGGACGGATTGAAGGCTGAACTGGCCAGGGCGCGCGCGGCGGTGCGTGCGCCGGTCGCCGAACTGCTGGTGCTGCTCGCCGCCTATGCGATCATCCTGTGGTTGTTCGCGACCGGCATTTCGAACCATGGCCTGCCGGCCTGGACCATCGCCGGGCCGGGGCGGCTATCGGCGGCCGGCTGGTGGCATATGCTGGTCAGCCTGCCGCTGTTGCTGACGTTGCTCATGGGCTGGCTCTGGCGCATCCTCGTGTGGACGCGGCTGCTGCACAAGGTCGCGGCCATGGACCTGCGGCTGGTCGTCGCCCATCCCGACAATGCCGGCGGCCTGGGCTTTCTGGCCCAGTCGGTCCGGGCCTTCGGCACCTTTGCGCTGGGGATCGGCTGCATCACCGCGGGCCGTTTCGCCAACGTCCATCTCCAGGGCGCTGCGACGCCGATGACCGGCGGCTTCCTGATCGGTGGCACGGTGGCGCTGGTGCTGCTGCTGTGCGTTGCGCCGCTCGGCGTGTTCCGCCCGGTCATGGCGCGGGCCTGGCGGCGCAACGCGATGCATTATGGCGCGCTGGCGGTGGCGCTGGGCCGGTCGTTCGAGGGTCGCTGGTTCGATGGCAGCGCGAAGGAACAGCCCGATCTTCTCTCCGCGCCGGATTTTTCGGCGGCGGCTGACCTCTATGGCGTGGTCTCCAACGTCTATGCCATGCGCTTCCTGCCGGTCGACCTGCGCAGCCTGCTGATCCTGGTCGCGGCGACGCTGGCACCTTTTCTGGTGGCGATGTTCCTGTCGATGCCGACTGCGATGGTGCTGCAGGAACTGAAGGGGATGATGCTTTAGCGGTCGAGCGGCAGGATCACCGTGGCGCGCAATCCGCCCTCGGCCCGGTTGGCAAAGCCGATGCTGCCCTCATGTCCCTCGGCAATGGTGCGGGCGATCGACAGGCCCAGGCCCACGCCGCCGGTCTCGCGATTGCGCGACGCTTCGCCGCGATAGAAGGGCTCGCACAGCCGGTCGAGAATCTCGGGCGGAACGCCGGGGCCGGAATCCTCGACATCGACGATCGCCCGTGCGCCCTGGATGCGCAGGCTGACCCGCGCCGATCCGCCATAGCGCACCGCATTCTCGACCATGTTGCCGATGCAGCGGCGCAGCGCGAGCGCGTCGCCCTCTATCACCGCGCGCTGGCTGGCGGTGACGACGACATCATGGCCCATGTCGGCCAGATCGTCGGCCAGCGTCTCGACAATGGCCGACAGGTCGATGCGCGCGCGCTGGCGCCCTTCGGTCCCTTCGCGCATGAAATCGAGCAGGTCGGTGACCATCGCCCGCATTTCCTGCACATCCGCCTGCGCCTTGGCGCGCGGGCCGTCGGGCAATTGTTCCAGGCGGAAGGACAGGCGCGTCATCGGCGTGCGCAGGTCATGGGCGATCGCCACCAGCATGGCGGTGCGTTCCGACACATAATCGGCGATCCGCGCGCGCATGTGATTATAGGCGATGCCCATGGCGCGCACTTCGGGCGGGCCGCCGATCGGCAGCGGCTCGGCCCGTTCCGGCCGCTCGCGCGCGGCCCCTTCGGCCAGCAGGCGGATCGGCTGGGTAATGCGCCGCGCCACCCAATAGGCCGGCAGCAGCAGCAGGATGAAGATGCCCGCCATCAGCGACAGGGTGATCGCATACCAGCGCCAGTTCGGCCCCTGCCGACCCAGCAGCACCGACCAGTTCCTGCCATCCTCGCGCACGGCCAGGGCAAAGCTGCCGCGCAGCATCATCCGGCCGGGGTCGAACTCCATCCCCATGTCGGGTCGGGGCCCGATCTCCGGTCCGGGGCGCGGCATGCCGATCGGCGGCCGTTCCTGGATCAGCGCCACCGCATTGGCCGGCACGCCCAGCAGGCCGGCAATGCGCTCGGCCCCCGCACGGTTGCTTTCCTGCCCCGCGTCGGGCGCGGGGGCGCGATCCGATTGATAGCGGCTGATCTGCCAGCTTCCGGGCGGCTGGGTGCCGCCGCGCAGCAGCCCGGTCGCCTCCACCAGCATCATCGGCCGGGCATGGGGCGGGGGGCCGCGAAAGGCGACCAGCATCATCGCGCCCAGCGCCAGCAACAGGGTGGCGGCGACCAGAAAGACGATCCGCGTCAGGATCGAGGGATTGTAGCGCCCCCGCTCGCCGGCGCCCGGCAGCATTGCCGGGCTCACGCCGGGCGGACCTCGGCGGTGAACATATAGCCTTCGTTGCGGATCGTGCGGACCAGTTCGTCGCCCATCTCGCCACGTTCCAGCTTGCGGCGCAGACGGCTGACCTGGACATCGATCGCCCGGTCATAGCTTTCCGCGTCGCTGCCGGCCGAATAGTCGAGCAACTGGTCGCGGCTCAGCACCCGGCGCGGATGCTCGATGAAGGCGCGCAGCAGGCGGAACTCGCCATCGGTCAAGGTGACGACGACATTGTCAGGGTCGGTTAGCAGGCGCACGCCCATGTCGACCTGCCAGCCGGCAAAGCGCAGCCGCTGCCCGGCGGGCACCTGCGGTTCCGATGTCTGGCGGCGATTGCGGCGCAGCACGGTGCGGACGCGGGCGAGCAGTTCGCGCGGATTGCACGGCTTGGGCAGATAATCCTCCGCCCCCATTTCCAGCCCGACGATCCGGTCGATATCGCCGCCGATCGCCGACAGCATGATGATCGGCAGGTCGCCGCTCGCGGCCAGCCGGCGCAGGATCGACAGCCCGTCTTCGCCGGGCATCATCACGTCCAGCACCGCGATGTCGAATGTCTGCGCCGCCAGCGCCTGATCCATCGCCACGCCGTCCGCGACCGCGGTCACGGCAAAGCCATGCTGCTCCAGAAAATCCGACAACAGGATGCGGATGTCCGCATCATCGTCGACCACCAATATGCGCGATCCGTCCATATTGGCGGTCAGCATATCGATTGAAGGCGATCCCTGCAAAGTCATCCGCATAATTCCTGTCAGATGGCGATGCCGACCATCACCGTGCCGGTGAAGCCATTGGTCGTATCGCCGGTCATGGTGGGCGTCATCGCCGCGACCTGGGCCGACGTGTTGTCGCCGAACACATTGTCGCTGCTAGTCGTGATCTTGGCGAAGGTGGTCTTGCTGCTGGAATAGCCGCTGGTCGCATAGACCGTGTTGCAGGCATCCGTCGGCATCGCGAACTGCGACGTCAGCACGCGATTGGCATAGCTGGTCGCCTTGGCCAGGCTGGGATAGACCTCGAAATGGATATGCGGGTAGCGCCCGTCATAGCAGCCGGGGAAGATGCTGGTGAAGGTCACCTGGCCATTGGCGTCGGTCACGCCCACGCCGCGCAGGTAATTTTCGCCCGGCACGGTGTAGAGCGAATAGAGGCCGTCGCGGGTGCAATGCCAGATATAGACGGCATAGCCTTCCAGCGGCGCGCAGCTGCCATTGACGTTCACCACCGTGATGGTCAGCTGCATATAGATGCCCTCGGCCGTGCCGCTCGACGATCCGAAGCTCGACCGGATGTCGGTGCGCACGATGCCGGTGTCGTCCAGCACATTGACGACACTGCCATTGCTGCTGTTGGACCCGTCGGCCGGATAGGGGCCGTTGGTCTCTTCCGGATCGGCGATGCAGCTGCTCGACGTCGGGGTCGGCGTGGGTGTTGGCGTCGGGGTAGGGGTGGGCGTCGGCGTGGCGGTCGACGTGTCAGTGTCGCTGTCACTGCCGCCACCACCACAGGCGGTGATCAGCGCGGCGCTGCCGGCCGAAAAGAGCAGGCGCAACGTGCGGCGGCGACCCATCGCCTCGCCGGCCAGCTTGCGCATCTGCGCCAGGTCGTCGGCCAGGCCATGGCCATGGTCGTCATGCGCACCATCCTGCATCATCTCGCTCTACCCTTCTGTCGTCTGTGGACTGTCAGAAGGGCAGGACTAGGCGCGCCATATATCCCCGCGATGTCTCGACGTGGCGGCTTTGTAGCGCTTTATGTCAATGCCCGTTCAATGGCCGCGCAGCCGGGCAAAGGCCGGGCGCGGCAGGCTGGCAAGCGCCAGGCTGCTGCCGACCATCAGGGCAAGCGTTATCCAAAGGAAGGGCGCATAATTGCCGAATCGGTCGAAAATCGCCGACGCGCCCAATGGCCCGGTGGCGGTGCCAACCGATAGTGCCATCAGCAGTCCGCCATAAAGGCCGCCAAAGGTCTTGAGGCCGAAATGCTGGGTGGTGAGATAGACGATCACGTCGACCTCCGCGCCCAGTGTCAGGCCGATCAGCGCGGCCGCCGCGATCAGCAGTGCGACATTGTTTCCGGCGCCCAGCAATAGCAGGCTGGCGGCCGCCGGCAGCAGGAAGACGCCGGCACCGACCAGCGCTCCGCGGAACCGGTCGAGCAGCAGCCCGGTCGCCAGCCGGCCGATGATCGAACAGATGCCCACGACCGAGGCTATGCCGGCCGCCCGCATCGGGTCCGCGCCGCGATCGGTCAGGATCGGCACGAAATGCACGACCAGCGCGATGATGGTGAAGGTGAAGAGCAGGCTGGCGAGCAGCAGGCGATGATAGATGGAGGATCGCACCCCTTCGGCCAGTGTGGCGCCGACTGCGGGTGCCGCAGCGGTGGCCGTCTCGGCCTCGCCGCGCCGCCGATCTCGCGCGCCGCGGAAGAAGAGGAAGATCAGCGGGAAGCTGCACGCCGCCCAGATCGCCGCCTGGATCGGCGCGGCGCGTTGCCAGCCATATTGGCCGATCAGCCAGCTGCCCATCAGCGGAAAGATGGCGACCGCGATCGATGCGCCGCACAGGGTGATGGCAAAGGCCAGGCCGCGTGACGCCTCGAAACGGGTGGCGACGGCACTGGTCCAGATCGTCGCCTGCACCGGCAGGGTCGCGAGCGCCAGCAGCGCCCAGAGCAGATACCATTGGCCGGGGCTGCCGGTCGCCGTGCCCAGCAGGGCAAAGGCGCCACAGGTCAGCAGCACGCCGACCAGCCCGAAGATGCGTGGCCCCAGCCGGTCGACCATCAGGCCGATCGGCACGGAAAAGACTGCCTGGACCAGGGTGGACAGGGTCAGGCCCACCGTCACCTGCGTCCGCGTCCAGCCGAACTGGTCGCTGATCGGCTGGATATAGGGGCCAAGCCCATAGATATGGATGACGCTGGTGGCATAGCCGAGCGCGGCCGCGATCGGCAGCATATAATGACGCCGCCATTCCGTAGCGGCACCGGGCTTGTCAGTTTCCATCAGCATCGCCTCTCCCCATCGCATCTTCTGTGTCGTCATGGTTCTGATCGATTTGCCGACAAAAAGCGAGGCTATCTCATTTATATCGCGGGGCGGGATTCCCTGCTGGTTTCCGCGCGCTGGCCCTGTATAGTCGCGCGGTTTGCCCATTCCCGCGAAAGCGCTTCATGCATCTTCTTATCGGCCTCGCCGGCATATTACTGATTCTTGCCATTGCCTTTGCCCTCTCTTCCAACCGCCGCGCGATCCGGCTGCGCGTGGTCGGCGCGGCCTTCCTGCTGCAGGCGGGGATCGCACTGCTGGTGCTCTATGTGCCGGCCGGACGCGCCATCATCGCGGGCATGTCGCATGGCGTCGCCAATCTGCTGGGCTATGCGCAGGCGGGGACCAATTTCATCTTCGGCCCGCTGGCGAAGCCCGAAATCGGCGGCGCCAGCTTCGCCATCGCGGCGCTGCCGGTGATCATCTTCTTCGCCAGCCTGGTGTCGATCCTCTATTATCTGGGCATCATGCAGTTCATCGTCCGCTGGGTCGGCGGCGCGATCGAGAAGGTGACGGGCGTGTCGAAGGTGGAAAGCCTGTGCGCCGCCGCCAACATCTTCGTCGGCCAGAGCGAAAGCCCGCTGGTGATCCGTCCCTATCTCGCCGGCCTCAACGGGCCGCAGCTGTTCGCGGTGATGACCAGCGGCATGGCGGGCGTCGCCGGCACCATCCTCGCCGCTTATGCCTCGATGGGGATCAAGATCGACTATCTGCTCGCGGCCAGCTTCATGGCGGCGCCCGGCGGCCTGCTGATGGCCAAGATCATGATGCCCGACGAACCGGAATGCGAACCGGAACTGCCGCTGGAGGATGATATCCACCTGCCCGAAACGCGCCGTGCGGCTGCGGTCGCGGCGGTGCTGAATGCGGAAACCACGCCGGGCGAACCCATGCCCGTCGCCACCCATGACGAGGAAAAGCCCGCCAACATCATCATGGCGGCGGCGCAGGGCGCCCAGACCGGCGTCAAGCTGGCCGTCGCCGTCGGCGCCATGGTGCTGGCCTTCGTCGCGCTGGTGGCACTCGCCAACGGCATCCTCGGCGGTATCGGCGGCATCTTCGGCTATCCCGAACTCAGCTTCCAGCAGCTGCTCGGCTATGTCTTCTCGCCGGTCATGTATCTGCTCAACATCCCCTGGAACGAGGCGCAGGTGGCCGGTGGCCTGTTCGGCACCAAGGTCGTGCTCAACGAATTCGTCGCCTACATCAACCTTGGCCAGGTGCAGGACGGCCTCTCGCCCTCGACCATCGCCATCATCACCTTTGCCCTATGTGGTTTCGCCAATTTCAGCTCGATCGCGATCCAGATGGCGGTGACCGGCAACCTTGCCCCCAATCAGCGGCCGATGATCGCCAAGCTGGGGCTGAAGGCGCTGGTCGCCGGCAGCCTGGCCAATCTGATGAGCGCCGCGCTGGCCGGGTTGATGTTAAGCCTTTAACCAAATCATTTCGATTACTTAACAGAGGCCCTACCCCCGGCTTAACAAATCGGTTATGGTTAACCGATGGGGGAACTTAGATTTTTCGCGGCCGTCTTAACGGCCATCGGCACCATTGGCATGGCAACGGCGCAGACCAACGCGCCTGCGCCCAAGCCTGGCACGCTTGAAACCTACAAGGACTGGACCATCGGTTGCGACAATCGCAACCGGTGCGAGGCGGTGTCGCTGCTGCCCGGCAGCGACTGGCCCGACAATCCGGTGATGGTCGGCGTCGCCCGTTCGGCCGGTCCCGATGCCGCGGCCGAAGTCTGGGTCAGCCGCGATGCCAAGGGTTCCTCCGACGTCAGCTTCCTGGTCGATGGCCGCAAGGTCGCGACGGTGACCGCGCGCGATGGCGACGCCACCCTGCGCGGGCCGCAGGCGTCGGCGCTGGCGATCGCGATGGCGCGCGGCAGCACGATGGAAGTGCGCACCGGCAACCGGTCGCTCGGTCGTCCCTCGCTCGCGGGGGCGGGCGCGGCAATCCGCTACATGGATGCGCGCCAGGGCCGGGCCGGCACCACAACCGCGCTGGTCGCGACCGGGCCGCTCGGTCCGCTGGCGGTGCGCGTCGCGCCGCCGACGCCGGCGATCCATCGCGCGGTCATCGCGACCGGCGATGCCCCGGCCGCACTGTGGCGCGAGGAGCGGACCGCGCTCGGCAAGTTCACCGGCTGCACCGACGAGATGGCCAATGGCCAGTCCGAACTGCATCGCCTGTCGAAGAATGACACGCTGATCCTGGTTCCCTGTGGCTCTGGCGCCTATAATTTCACCACCGTGCCGGTAATCGCCAGCGGCATTCCGGGCCGTCGCAGCTTCCGCTTCGCGCCGTTCGACTATGCACCCGGCTGGGGCACGGAGGAGATCGGCCATCCCACCCTGGTCAATGCCGGCTGGGCGCCTGAAAAGTCGCTGCTGCAAAGCTTTGCCAAGGGGCGCGGCATCGGCGATTGTGGCACCAGCCAGACCTATGTCTGGGATGGCAGCCGCTTCCGCCTGACCGAAGCGACCAGCATGGGCGAATGCCGTGGCGCCTGGCGCTGGATCCCCGTCTGGACCGCGCAGGTCGTCGAATAGGACGCGGCTGCAATAGGAAAATTGCAGCCCCGATGGCGCGCTTTGCAATGGAAATATTGCAGCGCACCCACCATATGATGGGCATGGCAAGCACCGCATCCCTTTCCGACGCGCCGCCGCAAGCCGCCGCTGCGCTGCCTAACCCGATCCGCGCCGTCATCTTCGACATGGACGGCACGCTGCTGGATACGGAGGCCGCGCATCGCGACGCCTTCGCCCGCACCGGTGCGGCGATGGGCTGGCCGATGTCGGACGAGATGCTGCTGTCGATGGTCGGTATCCATCGCGACGAAAATCTGCGGATGCTGGCCGACCGCATGGGGCCGGACTTTCCGGTCGATCAATTCTATGCCGACAGCGACGCGCTGTTCGTCGCCGCGCTGGAGGCCGGCATTCCGCTGCGGCCGGGCGCGGAGGTCATATTGGATCATCTGGCCAGGGCCGGTATTCCGATGGCGATCGCGACCTCGACCATGGCGCCCTATGCCCAGCAGCGGCTGGAGAAGGCCGGGCTGCTTCCCTATTTCCAGACCGTCGTCACCCGCAATGACGTCGACCGGCCCAAGCCCGACCCGCAGCCCTATCTGCTGGCGGCTGAGCGGCTGGGCGTCGATCCGGCCGATTGCGTCGCGGTGGAGGACAGCCATGCCGGCGTCCGCGCCGGCGTGGCAGCGGGCATGGCGACGGTGATGGTTCCCGACCTCCTGCCGCCGACCGAGGAACTGGTCCTGGCGGCCAGCGCCGTCCTGCCCAGCCTGCACGACCTGCGCGACCTGCTGCTCGCGACGGAATAGGCTGGGGGTGGCTTCAGGGTGTCTGAAGCATCGGCCCCAGATCGCGCACCGCATGGATGACGCGCTGAACGGTGACCATCTCTCCGTCCACATGATAGGCGATCAATAGCCGGCGCTCGAAGGTCAACGTCCTCAGGCCCGCGATTAGATCATCGCGCGGATATCCGCGATCGGGGAAGTCGGACAGTGCGGCAACGCGCTCTTCGATCCGGGCCAGATAGCGATCGGCCGTGGCAAGGTCGGCTTCCGCACGCACCCAATGGTGGATCACAATCAGATCCTCGATCGCCAATGCCGACAATCGGACATGATGGCTCATGCCTTGTCGATCGCGGCCCTGACCTGCGCAAATGCCTTGTCGAGCGGCATCGGGGGGCGAGGGTCGGCCAGCGCTTCTGCCACGCGGACGCGCACCAGTTCGTCCAGCACAGCCTCTTCGCGATCCAGCGCGCGCAGACCGGCGCGCATGACTTCACTCATGGATGCATAGCGGCCGGATGCCAGATGGCGCTCGGCATGGGATGTCATTTCGCCCAGCGTCACGGTGATTGCTTTCGCGGCCATGCCTGCCTCCATTCCGATATGATTTTATCATATCGCATCTTCGGCTCCGATGCCAGTTGCCGGGCGGCGGCAAGACCCTTACGCTTGCTTTCCTACTCGGCCTTTCTCTGATCTATCCTGGAGGATGGAAGGCGCGCTCTATCCCCGCCCTGCACCGTGGCGTTTCAGCCGCCCAGTGTCGCTTCACTGTCGCCTCGCTGTCGCGTCCGTGTCGCGTCGAAGGCGCGTCGCCATGACCCGATTGTCGCGCGACTGTCGCTTCACCGGCGCGGGGCAGGCGCATGGCCGGCGCATTTGGCCGGAATCAGCCCCACGACACTGTGAACTTCGACTGTCGCGTGAAATTCCCCGGCCGATTCTACCCCGCCTTCGCCAGCACCAGCGCGAACAGGCCGTCCGGGTCCATCCATTCGGCCGTGGGTTCCCACCCGCCCGCGCGCAGCAGCAGCCGTTCGTCGCGCGCACCATATTTATGGCTGCTCTCGGTGTGAATCGTCTCGCCGGCCTTCATGTGAAAACATTGGCCCGCGACATGGAAATGCAGCGGTTCGGTCGCTTCCAGATGCATCTCGATCCGCGCCTTCTCGTCATTCCAGATGGCGCGATGGGCGAAGGCATCGACCGGCAGGTCACCCTCCAGCTCGCGGTTGATCCGCACCAGCAGGTTGCGGTTGAAGGCGGCGGTGACACCGGCCTCATCGTCATAGGCGGCGATCAGCCTATCGCGATCCTTGATCCGGTCCATGCCGATCAGCAGCATCGCCGCGTCGCCCAGCAGCCGGCGCATCGCGCGCAGCAGGTCGACGGCGGTGTCCGGTTCGCTGTTGCCGATGGTGGAGCCGGGGAAGAAGCCGAGCCGCGGCAGGCCGTCGATCGCATCGGGCAGGGCCAATGTGCCGGTGAAGTCGCCGACCAGTGGCAGCACCGGCAGACCGGGAAAGGCGCTCGCCAGTTCGGCGCTGCTCGTGCGCAGGAAATCGCCGCTGATGTCGATCGGCACATAGGCGGCGGGATCGATTGCCCGCAGCAGATGCGGCGTCTTGCGCGCGCTGCCGGCGCCGAATTCGACCACCGCCCGGCCGGAGCCGATGGCGGCAGCGAAATCACCGCCATGGCCGGCCAGCAGCGCGGTTTCGGTGCGGGTCGGATAATATTCGGGCAGGTCGGTAATATCCTCGAACAATTCCGACCCGCGCCGGTCGTAGAACCAGATGGGCGGGGTCGCCTTGGGCGATCGGGCAAGGCCGGCCAATATGTCGCGGCGGAATGCCGGGTCGATGGTGCGGGCGGCGGGCATGTCGTGCGTCAGCAGCATGGGGCTTACAGATCCTTGGCCAGCCGCAGTCCCGTGAACTGCCAGCGTTGATGGGGGTGGAAGAAATTGCGATAACTGGCGCGGACATGGCCGCGCGGAGTGGCACAACTGCCGCCCTTCAGCACGAACTGCCCGGACATGAACTTGCCATTATATTCGCCGACCGCACCGGGGGCGGTGCGAAAGCCGGGATAGGGGCGATAGGCGCTGCCGGTCCATTCCCACACATCGCCGAACATCTGGGTCAGGCTGGTGCCGTCTTCGGCGGCGCGGGGGCGGGGGCAGGCGGCGCCGTCCAGTTGCTCGCCACTGGTCGGCGCGATGTTGAGCGCCGCGCTTTCCCACTCCGCCTCGGTCGGCAGGCGCGCGCCCGCCCAACTGGCATAGGCGTCTGCCTCATACAGGCTGATATGGCAGGCCGGAGCGGCGGGATTGACCGGCTGGCGTCCGTCCAGGCCGAAACGGGTCCAGCCCTTCTCGCCGCGCTGCCAGTAGAGCGGCGCCTCGATCCCTTCCGCCTGGACCCATGCCCAGCCATCCGACAGCCACAGCGCCGGATCGCGATAGCCGCCATCCTCGATGAAGCTGATCCATTCGCCATTGGTGATCGGCCGGTGGGCCAAAGCATGGGGGCGCAGGAAGACCTTGTGGCGCGGCCCCTCGCAATCGAAGGCGAAACCGGTCTTGCCGTCGTCGCCGATCTCGACCAGCCCCTCGCGTCCCTCGATCCAGTGCAGCGGTCCGGGCACCGGCGCGGGCATTGCCCTGGGCGCATCGAACAGGGCAGGGGCGATGGGATTGAGCGAAAAAAGATGCTGCAGGTCGGTCAGCAGCAATTCCTGATGCTGCTGCTCATGCTGCAGTCCCAGTGTCACCAGCGTGCAGGCGGCCTCCGGCAGATGCGGCATGGCGGCCAGCAGCGCTGCATCGACATGGGCGCGATAGGCGCGCACCTCGTTCAGGCTCGGCCGGGTCAGCATGCCCCGCATCGGCCGGGCATGGCGCGGCCCTTCGGCCTCATAATAGCTGTTGAACAGATAGGCGAAACGGTCGTCGAAGGGGCGATAGCCCTCGACATGATCGCGCAGGACGAAGGTCTCGAAGAACCAGCTGACATGAGCCAGATGCCATTTGGCGGGCGATGCGTCGGGCATCGACTGCACCGTGGCATCCGCGTCGGACAGGGGCGTCGCCAGCGCCTGCGTCAGGGCGCGGACGGCGCGATAGTGTTCCGCCAGCGCGTCCTGTCCGGGCTGGATCCAGATTTTGGCCATGCACGCCCCTTTCGATACGGTTGCACCGCTCTCGCAAGGGGTAAGCGCATGACCGGGCAGGTCGGTTCCTTGCCGGCCCGCCGTGGTTCAGAATCAGGCGGCGGTGCGCTCCGGCCGGGCACGGCGCAGCTGGTTGCGACCATTGGCCTTGGCTTCGTACAGCGCCTGGTCGGCAAGGCGCAGCACCTCGTCCATCTCCTCGCCCTTCCAGCGACAGATGCCGGCGGAAAAGGTGATCGGGCGGCCATCGACATCGCCCAGCGGATGCTCGCGAATCTGTTCGGCCAGGCGGGCCAGCGACCAGCTCGCCTCATCCTCGATGCAATGTTGGAAGAAGACGGCAAATTCCTCGCCGCCCCAGCGCGCGACCATGTCGATGCGCCGGATCTGGGCCGACAGGCGGGTGGCGAAATCGCGCAGCACCCGGTCGCCCTCGTCATGGCCCAGCCGGTCATTGACCTGCTTGAAATGATCGATGTCGATGATCGCGATGCAGCCCTGGCGCTTTTCGACCGGCAGCTCGTCGATCTGCGCCAGCAGGCCGCGCCGGTTGGCGATGCCGGTCAGCGGATCTTCATGCGCCGCCACCTGCAATTCGTCCATCTGCGCGCGGGTCGATGTCGCGGCGCGGTGGACGCCGGCATAGAGGGTGCGGATCACGTCGCCGACTTCAGGCAGGACCGGCGCCTCCGGGCTATCGGGGCGCAGCGTATCGGCCAGCGCATGGATCGGACTCAGCAGCGCGCCGATCCCCATCAGCGCCATGATCGTGCCGACCAGCGTGGCGCCAAGCAGCAGCAGGAACTCGGCCAGTGCGATCCGGCCGGTGGCCATGCCCCAGCTGATATAGCCGATCAGCGGCAGATGGGTGGCGACGAAACAGAGTGCGAACAGGCGCAGGCGCAGGCTGCGCGGAAAGATGAAGGATGTTGCCAGATAGAATTGCATCTTGGCCCTCTCACTAATTGCGAATAACCCGCAAATTTGGAGAATTGGCTAAACGCGCTCTGAATGAATAGGGTTAATGTTGCGCTGCAAGGCAAAGCGTGGCCGATGGTAGCCAGGCCGTTGAAATCAGACCTGTCTTGACGCGCCCGGCACCCATTTGACGTCGCGGGCACCATTGTCGTTCAGCCGGCGGGCAAGCACGAACAGCAGGTCGGACAGGCGGTTGAGATAGGCCAGCGCCTGCGGGTTCAGCGCGACATCGGCGGCTGCGGCCGTCGCGCTGCGCTCGGCCCGGCGGGTGATCGCACGGGCGAGGTGGACGGCGGCTGCGGCCGGACTGCCGCCGGGCAGGATGAAGCTGTCGAGTGGAGCCAAATCGGCGTTCATGTCGTCGATCTGCTGTTCCAGTCGCGCGACCTGCCCGGCAATGATGCGCAGCGCCCAGGGTTCGTCCGCGCCGTCCGGGATCGGCGTGGCGAGGTCCGCGCCCAGATCGAACAGGTCGTTCTGGATGGTGGTCAGCCAGCCCCCCTCGGGCCTGTCGCCGATCGCCAATATGGCCAGGCCGATCGCGCTGTTCGCCTCGTCCACGTCGCCCACCGCCTGCATGCGCGGCGCATGTTTGGGCAGGCGCGATCCATCGACCAGACCGGTGGTGCCCGCGTCCCCGGTGCGGGTGTAGATCTTGTTGAGCTTGACCATCAGGCCTTAGCCATTGCCCTTCATCATCAGCAACAGGGCGATGATGATGACGGCGCCGGCCTGGAACAGGATGCGGTTCATCATCATCCGGTTCTGCTTCAGGCTGGACGGGCGCGGCGCCCCCTCCGGCAGGTTCAGTTCCTCCTTCGTCGCCTGGAGGAAGGCGATGATGCCGCGGACCAGCGCGAACAGGGTCGCGGCCATGGCAAGGATCAGGGCGATGACGAGCACGGTGGTCATGGGGGGATGCTAGGCCGCTCCGGCGGTGATGCCAACCGGAAAGCGCCCGGCGCGCAGATCATCGGCCAGGCGCTGCGGGTCCATGCCGGCGCCACGCAGTTCCGCCAGCGCAATCGCCCCGTCCCGCTTCGCCAGCCGCTTGCCATCGGCGCCCAGCAGCAGCGGGTGGTGGATATAGGCGGGGCTTGGCAGGTCGAGCAGCGCCTGCAGCAGGCGATGGATGTCGGTCGCGGCGCGCAGGTCATTGCCGCGCAGCACATGGGTGACGCCCATCGCCGCATCGTCCAGCGTGCAGGATAGATGATAGCTGGCCGGCGCATCCTTGCGCGCCAGCACGACGTCGCCCGCCGCCGCTGGATCGGCGGCAATCTCGCACGGCGCCGCGTGGGGATCGGGCGGATAGGGCAGGGCGGCCCAGTGGAGCGTTCCCGCCCGTGCGACCGCCGCCTGCATGTCGATCCGCCAGGCATGGGGCATGCCCGCCGCGATACGTTGTGTGCGCTCGGCGTTCGGCAGGGCGCGACAGGTGCCGGGATAGACCGGGACTTCCGGGCCATGCGGCGCGGTCAGGCTCGCCTGGATATCGGCGCGCGTGCAAAAGCAGGGATAGAGAAGGTCCATCGCGCGCAACTGGTCGAGCGCTGCGTCATAGTCGGCCAGGTGCTGCGACTGGAAGATGATCTCCCCATCCCATGCCACGCCCAGCCAGCGCAGATCCTCGACAATCCCGTCGACATGTTCGGGCCGGCTGCGGGTGCCGTCGATATCCTCGATCCGCAGGCGAAAGGCGCCACCCGCGGCCCGTGCCAGGTCCATCGCCATCAGCGCCGACCAGCCATGGCCGACATGCAATCGACCGGTGGGGCTTGGCGCGAAACGACTCACAAGATGCTGTGGTGCGGTGGATTGAGTCATACAGGCTCTTGACGGCGGATATTCGTTAATGCTGTCATGCTCTTGTCACGTTGTTGGTCGATCAGCGGCGTCGGCAAGGGGGTAGAGGCGACTATGTACCATCCCGACCTGATACGGCATCCGGAAAACTGCCCGGCGCTGGTTTTGAATGCGGACTATACCCCGCTCAGCTATTATCCCCTGAGCCTGTGGCCCTGGCAGACCGCCATCAAGGCGATTTTTCTGGAGCGGGTGGATATCGTCTCTTCCTATGAGCGGGAAGTCCACAGCCCCAGCCTGCAGATGCGCATCCCCTCGGTCATCGCGCTCAAGCAATATGTGCGGCCCTCGGAGCATCCGGCCTTCACCCGGTTCAACCTGTTCCTGCGCGATCGTTTCAGTTGCCAATATTGCGGCACGACGCAGGATCTGACCTTCGACCATGTCGTGCCGCGGCGCGCGGGTGGCCGCACCACCTGGGAGAATGTCGCGACCGCCTGTTCGCCCTGCAATCTCAAGAAGGGCGGGCGCACCCCGCGCGAAGCGGGCATGCAGTTGCATGTCCAGCCGATCCGGCCGACCAGTTGGCAGTTGCAGGAGCATGGCCGCGCCTTCCCGCCCGGCTATCTCCACGAAAGCTGGCACGACTGGCTCTATTGGGATGTCGAACTGCTGGCCTGACGCGCGGCGCGTCAGCTCATCGCGGGCAGCCAGTCCAGGTCCATATGCTTGTGCCGGTTGGTATAATGGCCGATCTCTTCCAGCCGGGCCATGTCGACCAGCGTGATCCGGCCATTGGCGCGGCTGATCAGCTTTTCCTGCTCCATCTGCCGGATCATCCGGTTCACATGAACAGACGTCAGGCCGATCGCGTCGCCAATCTCTTCCTGCGTCAGCTTCAGGTCGAAACTGTCGGTGATGCTGTCGTCCGTCACGCGCAGCCGATCGAACATGTCGAGCAGGAAGGAGGCGACCCGCGCCCTGGCCGATGTGCGGCCCAGCGAGGCAAGCCGATCGGTCATCGCCACCCGCTCCGCATTGGACAGCAGGAACAGCAGGGCGGCGACGCGCGGATATTCCTCCAGCAGCCGGCGTAGCGCATGCTTGTCGAACGGGCAGACGATGGCGTCCGACAGGGCGACCAGTGATTCCGGGGCCTTGCTATAGATGGTGCTGGCCGAACCGATGAAATCGCCGGGGAAGTAGACGCGCAATATCTGGCGGCTGCCATCGGGCAGGATGACATAGCTCATGACCCGACCTTCGCGCAGCACGAACAACTCAGTGATCGTCTCGTTGACGCGCTGGATCATGGCCCCGCGTTTGATCTTGCGGGGATTTTCTTCCAGCCGAGCCAATGCTGCTTTTTCTGCGTCGGACAGGGGAACCGTCTTGGCCAGTCTTTCCGCGAAACAGCTCGTCGCCACCAATACACCTTCTTCTTGAAATTGTTGTTACGATGGCAGAACGCCCCAACCTCCTTTTGGCTGCATTTCGGCAAGGCGCACTAAACTCGATCAAGGTTGCGGCGATCCGCGAAAATAGTCTTCCGCCGCGCCCGTCCCTGCCCGTTTTTCACGCCGAACGACCGCGCGCGCGCCTTGCACGGCGCGCAATAGACGCTATGAAACCTAGCCAATGGACCGCATTCACATTCGCGGCGGCAAGCAACTCAATGGCCGCCTTCCCATCTCCGGCGCTAAGAACGCTGCCCTGACGCTGCTGCCCTGCGCGTTGCTGACCGACGAGCCCGTCGCGCTGCGCAATCTGCCGCGCCTGGCCGACGTCGACAGCTTCGGCCATCTGCTCAACCAGCTTGGCGTGTCGACCATGATCGAGGGCGCCCGTCCGGAGGATTTCGGCCGCGTCATGACGATGCGTGCCGGCCGCGTGACCTCGACCGAGGCGCCCTATGACATCGTGCGCAAGATGCGCGCGTCGATCCTGGTGCTCGGGCCGCTGCTCGCCCGCGCCGGCGAGGCACGGGTGTCGCTGCCCGGCGGCTGCGCGATCGGCAACCGCCCGATCGACCTGCACCTCAAGGCATTGGAAGCCTTCGGCGCGATCATCGAGATCGCGGCCGGCTATGTCCGCGCCAGCCTGCCCGATGGCGGCCTGCCCGGTGGCATCTATACCTTCCCGGTGGTGTCGGTCGGTGCGACTGAAAATGCGCTGATGGCGGCCTCGCTCGCCAAGGGCACCTGCATCCTGGAAAATGCCGCGCGCGAGCCGGAGATCGTCGATCTCTGCAAGCTGCTGATCGCAATGGGCGCCGATATCGAGGGTGTGGGCACCGACAAGCTGGTGATCCATGGCCGCGATCGTCTCCACGGCGCGACCTACAGTGTCATGCCCGACCGTATCGAGGCGGGCAGCTATGCCTGTGCTGCGGCGATCACCGGCGGTTCGCTCGACCTGATCGGCGCCAATGCCGACGACATGCACGCCATCCTGGCCGCGCTGCGCGACGCGGGCGTGCAGGTCGACGAGCATCGCGACGGCATCCGCGTTTCGTCCGACGGCAAGCTCAAGCCGCTGACCCTGTCGACCGCGCCTTTCCCGGCCTTCCCGACCGACATGCAGGCGCAGTTCATGGCGATGCTGACCAAGGCGGAGGGCGCATCGGTCCTGACCGAGACGATCTTTGAAAATCGCTACATGCATGTGCCTGAACTGGCGCGCATGGGTGCCGACATCAGCGTCAACGGCCGCACTGCGGTCGTACGCGGCGTCGACAAGCTGGTCGGTGCGCCGGTGATGGCGACCGATCTGCGCGCCTCGATGAGCCTGATCCTGGCCGGCCTTGCCGCCGAAGGCGAGACCATCGTCAGCCGCGTCTATCATCTCGATCGCGGTTATGAGCGGCTGGAGGAAAAGCTCTCGGCCGTCGGCGCCGACATCGAGCGGGTCAGCGATGGCTGACGGACGCGGCCTGGCAACGGATCGGGCGGCGCTGCTGGCGCTTTATGATCTCGACGCCGGCGGTTTCCGTACCCTTGACGATATCACCAGCTTCGCCGCGCAACTATGCGGGGCGCCGATCGCGCTCGTCAGCATTGTCGAGGATGTAAGGCAGCGCTTTCTGGCGCGGGTCGGGCTGGATGCGGAGGAGACGCCGCGTGACGTCTCCTTCTGCGCCCTTGCCATGCTGGGCGACAATATCTTCGTCGTGCCCGACGCGACCCAGGATGCGCGCTTCATCGACAATGCGCTGGTCACCGGTGCGCCGCATATCCGTTTCTATGCCGGGGCGCCGCTGGTCGGCGGCGATGGCGAGCCGCTGGGTGCGCTCTGCGTCATCGATACGGTGCCGCGCGATGACCTGACCCCGCTGCAGCGCCAGGGGCTGTCGCTGCTGGCGCGGCAGGTGATGGTGGAACTGGAAGGACGCCGCCGCGATCGCGACGTGATCGCCCAGCAGCGGCTCGACGCGGCAGCGGTGGCGGACAGCGATCGCATGTTCCGTACCCTGGCCGACACCATGCCGCAAATGGTCTGGTCGACCCTGCCCGACGGCTATCATGATTATTATAATGCGCGCTGGTATGAATATACCGGCGTGCCGGCCGGATCGACCGATGGCGATGCCTGGAACGGCATGTTCCATGTCGATGACCAGCCCAAGGCCTGGGAGAAATGGCGCCATTCGCTGGCGAGCGGCGATCCCTATGAAATCGAATATCGACTGCGGCATCGCGACGGCCTCTATCGCTGGACGCTGGGGCGCGCCCTGCCGATCCGCGACGCGCAGGGGCAGATCATCCGCTGGATCGGCACCTGCACCGAGATTCACGAACAGAAGCTGATGCTCGAAGAGCGCGAGATGATCGCGCATGAACTGTCGCACCGGATCAAGAATATCTTTTCCGTCATCGCCGGCCTTATCGGCCTGTCGGCGCGCGAGCGTCCGGGCATGCAGGAAGGGGCGGACGACCTGCGCGACCGCATCCTGGCGCTGGGACGGGCGCATGACTTCGTCCGGACCCATGGCGGCGGCGTCAGCATGGCGGAGGAACAGGCATCGCTTCATGGCGTGCTGGAGGAGATTTTCGCGCCCTATGGCGGTCGCGAGCGGTTGCAATTGTCGGGCGAGAATCCGCCGATCGATGATCGCTCGGCGACGCCGCTGGCGCTGCTGTTTCATGAACTGGCGACCAATGCCGCCAAATATGGCGCGCTATCGACGCCCGATGGCTTTATCGCGCTGCATGTGGTGACGCAGGATGAGCATATCCGGCTCGACTGGCGCGAAGAGGGCGGGCCGAGTGTGGCGCCGATCGCCAGCGA
Organism: Sphingobium sp. MP9-4; assembly: GCF_005281675.1. Lineage (NCBI taxonomy): Bacteria > Pseudomonadati > Pseudomonadota > Alphaproteobacteria > Sphingomonadales > Sphingobiaceae > Sphingobium > Sphingobium sp. MP9-4. Next base: position 50,989 of record NZ_LUFI01000038.1, read on the forward strand.
AGGCTTTGGCAGTCGCCTGATCGCGCTCAGCGTCGAGCGTCAGCTGGGTGGTCAACTCGAACGGCAATGGTGCCCCGAAGGACTTCGGCTCAGCCTGCGGATACCGCGACGCTCGATGCACCGCGCTGCGGCGGGAAGGGCGTAAAGCCGGCAATTTCCGCCGTGGCGAGGTCGGCTGCTTCGGTGGCGGCCAGGCGCACGGTCTGGGCAATGCTCTGTGCGCGGAAGGGCTTGGTGACGACGCCCAGCGCGGCAACGGAAGCCGTGCCGATCTGCGCCGGATTGGCGGTCACATAGATGACCTTGATGCCGAAGCGGCTGGCCAGTTCCATGCCGATGGCAGGACCAGTGGGGCCATCCCGCAGGTTGAGGTCGACCAGGGCGATGTCGCAGGATTCGGCGGCGGCCATCGCCGCCTCGCGGTCGGCCGCGATGCCGCCGACATCGAAGCCGGCATCCTGCACGATCTGTTCGATTTCCAATGCGACGAAAATCTCGTCCTCGACGATCAGAATCTTCTTGCTCATCCCTGCGCCCGCTTATGCTGGTGTCGATAAATGCGGAAAGGGACGAAGAGTTCCCGAAATATGTAAAAATCAGGTGTCGTCGTTTTCGATACTGGTCCAGGCCGTATCGAACGCGGTGCCGTTCATCAGCAGGACCGATGCGGGATAGCCGCCTGCGGCCGCCTTCTTCGCCGTTTCGGTAGCGCTGTCGATGGCCGCCTGCTGCGTCGCGAAGGGTCCGTAATAGCTGTTGTTGAGGTTGATCTTCCACGCGCCGTCATGCGGGACGATGATGTAGCGGGCGTGGGGCAGGTCGGTCATGGTCGCGATGGTCTCCGATGGCAGGTCAGCGCGCGGGCATCCGCCGGGCGCTCGCCAGATGATGGGCATGGGTGATCGCCACCGCAAGGGCATCGGCCGCGTCCGACCCGACGATCTTGGCGCCGGGCAGCAGCCGCTGGACCATGGCATGGACCTGGTCCTTCGACGCATTGCCGACGCCGACGACCGATTTCTTGACCAGCCGGGCGGCATATTCGCCCACTTCCATGCCGGACCGCGCGGCATTCAGCAGGATGACGCCGCGCGCCTGGCCCAGCTTCAGCGTCGATTGCGGGTTTACGTTGACGAACACCTCCTCGACCGCGGCGCCATCGGGCCGATGTTCGAGGATCAGGTCGGTCAGCGCCAGATCGAGCGCCATCAGTCGCGTCGCCAGCGACATCGCGCTGTCGGTCTTGATCTGGCCGTTGCCGACATGGGTCAGGCGATTGCCATCGGCGGCAATCAGGCCCCAGCCGGTGGTGCCGAGGCCGGGGTCGAGGCCAAGTATGATCATGAGTGCAGGATCGTCCGCATCGGGCAAGACCGGCGCGCATCGGCGCTGCGCGATCTCGCCCGAAGCGAACGGGAGCCGGGCATCTTAGCCCAGCTTCTCCATCACCGCGTCGGAGACTTCATAATTGCCCCAGACGGTCTGGACGTCGTCATCATCTTCCAGCGTGTCGACCAGCTTCAGCAGCGTTGCGGCATTGGCTTCGTCGACTTCCAGCGTGGTCTGCGGCTTCCAGGCGAGCTTGGCGCCCTCTGCCGGGCCCAGCTTGGCTTCCAGCGCCTTGGCGACTTCGTGCAGCGCGTCCATCGCGGTCCAGATCTCATGCTCGTCTTCGTTCGACGAGACATCGTCCGCACCCGCTTCTAGCGCGGCTTCGAAGACGGCGTCGGCATCGCCGGCGCTGGCGGGATAGGTGATCAGGCCCAGGCGGTCGAAGCCATGGCTCACCGCGCCCGATGCGCCCAGGTTGCCGCCATTCTTGGCGAAGGCGGTGCGGACATTGGTCGCGGTGCGATTGCGATTGTCGGTCAGTGCCTCGACGATGATGGCGACGCCGCCGGGGCCATAGCCCTCATAGCGGATTTCCTCGTAATTCTCCATGTCCCCGCCGATCGCCTTGTCGATTGCGCGCTGGATATTGTCCTTGGGCATCGACTGGGCCTTGGCGGCGTTGACCGCCAGGCGCAGGCGCGGGTTCATGTCCGGATCGGGCATGCCCATCTTGGCCGCGACGGTGATTTCGCGCGACAGCTTGGAGAACATCGACGAGCGCTTCTTGTCCTGCGCACCCTTGCGATGCATGATGTTCTTGAATTTGGAATGGCCGGCCACGGCCTTCTCCTGACATTTTCTGTGAAACCGAAGCGCGCTCTCTAGCGAGCGCGTCGCCATCCTGCAACGCTAGAGGATAGCGGGGGTGGCGCGATCAGTAGCGGATCGCGGTGCCCGAGGCGGAGACCATCAGCATCGATCCATTGGCGCCGATCACTTCATAGTCGAGGTCGACGCCGACGACGGCATTGGCGCCGAGCTTGCGGGCATTGCCCTGCATCTCCTCGATCGCTTCGCTGCGGGCGCGTTGCAGCACATCCTCATAGGCGCCCGATCGGCCGCCGACGATGTCGCGCACACTGGCGAACAGGTCGCGAAAGAGGTTGGCGCCGACGATCACTTCGCCGGTGACGATGCCCAGATAATCCTGGGCGGGACGGCCTTCCAGGCGGCTGGTGGTGCTGACGATGATGTCGGTCATAAGGGGCGTCCTCTCATTTTGGTGGCGCCCCTGGCGCGAGGGGGCTGGACCAGATGTAGGTCGACAGCACCCCTCGGCAAGGTCCGGTGGCTTGCACCGGTCGGGAATAAGGTGTGGACCGCCTTATTCCATGCCCAGCGCGGACAGGTAGGTCTGCAGGATCGCTTCCATTTCCTGGCGGTCATGCGGCTGCATCTTACGCAGGCGGATGATCTGGCGCATGATCTTGGGGTCGTAACCGGTCGCCTTGGCTTCCAGATAGACGTCCTTGATGTCGTCGCCGATGCCCTTCTTTTCTTCTTCCAGGCGCTCGATGCGCTCGATCAGAAGGCGCAGCTGGTCGGCTGCGATATTGCCCTCGCTCATGGGAATCTCCGTGTCAGTGTGAATCGGTTGGCGGATGCTCCTAGAGCCTGATCGGTTGAGGTGGAAGCGCTTTGCGCTTCCGCCGATACCGTGAATCAGGCTCTAATTGAGAAATGCCGGGTTGCGAAATGCACTCCAGGCTGATCCGGCAGGGTCGCCCGAAGCCTGATGCCAAAGCTTAATGGTTGTCCGCGTTCTTCGCCACACTCTCCTGCATCTTTGCGATCTGCTGCGGCGTCGCCTCGCCCTGGTGGCGGGCCTTCCATTCGGCAAAGGGCATGCCGTGGACGATTGCGCGGGCTTCGTCACGGTTCAGATTGCCGTCCGCCTCGGCAATCCAGTCGGCCAGACAGTTGCGGCAGAAGCCGGCCGTGCCCATCAGGTCGATATTCTGTACGTCGGTCCGATGCTGCAAATGCGCGATCAGCCGACGGAAGGCGGTTGCAGCGACGGCGTCACTGAGTATGGTAGCGGACACAGGCGGAACCTTTCGCTTAATCTACATCATCCTGTCGTGCAGCACGGATAATCGATAACGACGCCCTGGCAAGCCAGAGGCGATCAATACGGCCAGGAGAAGACATGACACGACTATCGCCCCGCTCGCGCAAGGTTCGCATTCTCGCGACCCTGGGTCCCGCCAGCGAGAGCGCAGAGATGATCCGCGCCTTGTTTGTCGCGGGTGCCGACGCCTTTCGAGTCAATATGAGCCATGGCGCGCATGAGGATCATGCCGCCCGCATCGCCACGATCCGCGAGCTGGAAAAGGAATTTTCCCGGCCGACCACGATTCTGGCCGACCTTCAGGGACCCAAGCTGCGCGTGGGCACGTTCGAGAAGGGGCTGGTGGTGCTGGAAACCGGCGCGCCCTTCGTCCTCGATCGGGACGACACGCCGGGCACCGTCGAGCGCGTGAACCTGCCACACCCCGAAATCTACGCCGCGCTGGTCCCCGAGACCCGGCTGCTGCTGGATGACGGCAAGCTGGTGCTGCGGGTGAAGGCAGTCACGGACACGCGAATCGACACCATCGTCGAAATCGGCGGCACCCTGTCGAACCGCAAGGGCGTGAATGTGCCTGACGTGGTCGTGCCGGTGCCGGCGCTGACCGACAAGGATCGCCGAGACCTCAGCTTCGCGGTCGATCAGGGCTGCGACTGGATCGCCTTGAGCTTCGTCCAGCGGCCCGAGGATCTGGCCGAAGCGCGCAAGCTGATGGGCGGCCATGGCGCGCTGATGGCCAAGATCGAGAAGCCCTCGGCCGTGCAGCGGCTGGAGGAGATTATCGAGATGGCCGACGGCGTGATGGTCGCGCGTGGCGATCTGGGCGTGGAACTGCCGCCGCAGGCGGTGCCGCCGCTGCAGAAGCAGATCGTTGCCACCGCGCGCCGCATGGGCCGTCCGGTGGTGGTTGCGACCCAGATGCTCGAATCGATGATCAAGGCGCCGACCCCGACCCGCGCCGAAGTGTCGGACGTGGCCACCGCGGTCTATGACGGCGCTGACGCGATCATGTTGTCGGCCGAAACGGCTGCGGGCGACTGGCCGGTCGAGGCAGTGTCGATGATGGACAGCATCGCCCATAGCGTGGAGCGCGATCCGGGCTATTTCGCCCGTCTGCACTTCACCGAAACGCGGCCCGACCCGACCACCGCCGACGCCCTGGCGGAGGCTGCCGCCGGCATCGTGCCGGTCGTCGGCGCCAGCGTCATCACCTGCTTCACCTCATCGGGCAGCACCGTGCGCCGCGTGGCGCGCGAGCGGCCGTCCGCGCCGATCCTGGCATTGACGCCGCGGTCGGACACGGCGCGCAAGCTGGGCCTGACCTGGGGCGTCCATGCGATCCGCACCAAGGATATCGGCAATTTCGAGGAAATGATCGGCAAGGCGCGCCGCATGGCGTTGCGCCACGACATGAGCGCCAAGGGCGGCAAGATCGTGGTGCTGGCCGGCGTGCCCTTCGGCACGCCCGGTTCGACCAATGTGCTGCATGTGGCGACCGTGCGCGGCGACGAGCTGAAGGGGCGCGACGAGACACCCAGCCTGCCGGCCTGACGGCTTTGGCATGATCGATTCGGCGCGGCCGCCCCATTCGGGCGGCCGCGCTTTTTTTTATGGCCGCGAATCGATTCGCGTGAAAATGCCGCGCCAACACGTTGAGCGCCCGATCCATGGGATCGGGCGCTCAATAAGACCTTTGGAAGGTCCGGAGGATCGGCGAGCCGATCCGTCCGCGCTTTTAGCCCTGGCGGGCCTTGAAGCGACGGTTGGTCTTGTTGATGACGTAGGTCCGGCCACGACGACGGATCACGCGGTTGTCCCGGTGGCGGCCCTTGAGCGACTTGAGCGAGTTGCGGATCTTCATTGTCAGCCTTCTGGAATCATGTCTGATTGGAAAAATCGAAGCGCAGCCCCTATGGGGGAGGCGGCCGAAAGTCAAGCGCAGGCCACCGCCTTTTGCCACCGTTCATCCTGCATGCAGCCAAGTCATGGCTTCACCCGTTGGAAGGGAATGCTATGTCGGCGGCGTGTTGGACATAGTCCCGTTGGAGTGCAATCGCATGTTGAAACAGATCATCCTCTCCTCCTGTCTTGCCCTGTCGCTCGCCGCCTGCGCGACGGTGCCGTCGGTGGAGGTGACGCGATTCCACAATGGCAGCCCGGCACAGACCGGATCGATCGCGGTACAGGAAATCCCCGGCAATCCGGACGTTGGCCTGGAATTCCGCACCTATGCAGGCGCAGTGAGCCAGGAACTGCAGCGCGTCGGCTTCACCAATGCGGGCGATGCGGGCAGCGATTATGTCGCGCTGGTCGGCTTCCGCCGCAGCTTCCGCCCGACCGGCACCGCGCGCAATGACAAGCCGGTCAGCGTCGGCGTCGGCGGCGCGCTGGGCAGTGGCGGCTATTCCGGCCTGGGGCTGGGCGTCGGCATCAACCTGTCGGGCAAGCCCAAGGATATCGTCTCCACCGAATTGCAGATCCAGATTCGCCGTCGCAGCGATCAGGCCGCCATCTGGGAAGGCCGCGCCTCGACCGAATCGCGTGAAGGCACGCCCGAATCGCAGCCGCGCGCCGTCGCGCAAAAGCTCGCTGCCGCCCTCCTCGGGGGCTATCCGGGCGAATCCGGGCGCACTATAACGGTCAAATGACCATCTCCATTTCGAGCGCCTTCGACAGCGGCAACATCCGCGTTCTTTCCATCACCGACAGTCCAGAAGGCGTCCGCGCCGAGCTGGAAATCGTCAAGGACAAGGACAGCGACTTCTATCAATGGTTCCATTTCCGTCTGGCGGGTGCCGCCGGACGCGAAGTGGAACTGGCGATCGTGAACTGCGCGGGCTCGGCCTATCCCGACGGCTGGCCGGGCTACAAGGCGCGGATGAGCGAGGATCGCGAGAATTGGCTGCAAGCCGATACCGACTATGCCGACGGCACGCTGACCATCCGCCTCTCGCCCGACAGCAATGCCGTCTGGCTCGCCTATTTCGCGCCCTATTCGATGGAGCGCCATCATGACCTGGTCGCCTGGGCCGCCTGCCAGCCGGGCGTCGAGCATCGCGAACTCGGCCTGACCTTGGACGGCCAGCCGCTCGACATGCTGAGCGTCGGCGAAGGCCCCAAGAATGTCTGGCTCTATGCCCGCCAGCATCCCGGCGAGAGCATGGCCGAGTGGTGGATGGAAGGCGCGCTGGAGCGCCTGACCGACGACGAGGATGCGGTGGCGCGCTATCTGCGCCAGAAGGCGACCTTCCACATCGTCCCCAACATGAATCCCGACGGCAGCCGGCGCGGTCATCTGCGCACCAATGCGGCGGGCATCAATCTCAACCGCGAATGGCATGAGCCGTCGATGGAGAAGAGCCCGGAAGTCTATCTGGTCCGTGCCGCGATGGATGAAACCGGCGTCGATTTCGCCATGGACGTGCATGGCGACGAGGCGATTCCGGCGGTCTTCCTGGCCGGCTTTGAGGGCATTCCCTCGATCACCGACCGGCAACTCTCGCTCTATCATCGCTATCGCGACACGCTGGCGGCCCGCACGCCCGATTTCCAGACGCGCCTCGGCTATCCGGTGGCGGGCGGCGGCAAGGCCAATCTCGCCATGTCGACCAACCAGCTGGCCGAACGCTTCGGCGCGGTCGCGATGACGCTGGAAATGCCGTTCAAGGATAATGACGATCTGCCCGACGCCGATTTCGGCTGGTCGCCGGCCCGTTCGGCGCAACTGGGCAAGGATTGCCTGGCCGTGCTGGCGGAGATGATCGAGGATATCTGACGAGGCTGGTCGGGGGGCAATAATGGAGCATGGCGGCGTGACGCGACGGACGATCCTGCACGGCGCCGGTGGCGCCATGGCGCTCGGCACCGTCGGCGCGCCGGCCATCGCCAAATCCCGCCCGTCGCGCGAGCGTCTGGAAGCCGCGCTCGCGCGCATCGCCGACCCGGCGGGGGAGGGCAGGCGCACCTACCTCACCCTCTATGCGGACAGCGCGCGGGCGGCGGCGGATGCGGCCGATGCCCGCGCCGCTTCGCCGCTCTCGCCGATCGACGGCGCGATCGTCAGCATCAAGGATCTGTTCGATGTCGCGGGCGAGCCGACCCGCGCCGGTTCGCTGATCCTGGCCGATGCCCCGCCCGCCACCGTCGATGCGCCGGTCGTTGCCCGGCTGAAGCAGGCCGGCGCGGTGATCGTCGGCAAGACCAACATGGTCGAATTCGCCTTTTCCGGCGTCGGCGTGAATCCCCATTATGGCACGCCGGGCAATCCGGCCGACCGGGGCCGCGTGCCGGGCGGATCGACCAGCGGCGGCGGCGTCGCGGTGGCCGATCAGATGTGCGAGATCGCCATCGGCACCGATACCGGCGGTTCCTGCCGCATCCCCGCTGCGCTGTGCGGTGTCGTCGGTTACAAGCCGACCAAGGCGCGGGTGCCGACCGACGGCGCCTTTCCGCTCTCGCCCACGCTCGATTCGATCGGGCCGATCGCAACCAGCGTCGACGCCTGTTTCCGCACCGATGCGATCTTGGCGGGCGAGGCGCCCCGCCGGCTCGACCTCGCACCGCTCAAGGGGCTGCGCGCCGGCATTTCCCAGGGCCTGCCGCTGGCCGATCTGGACGCGACCGTCGCGGCGCGTTTTGCCGATGCGCTGGCGCGGCTGGGCAAGGCGGGTGTGACGCTCAGTGACGAGGTCTTCCCGCAATTCGATGCGATGCAGGCGCTCCAGTCGCCGGTGCCGATCGCCTCGGTCGAGGCCTATGCCATCCATCGCGATCGAATCGCGACCCGTGCGCAGGATTTCGATCCGATCGTGCTGGCGCGGATGCAGGCGGGCCGTGACGTGACGCGCGAACGCCATAAGCAGATGCTGGTGGAGCGCGCTGCGCTGGTGCGGTCGATGGACGCGCGCCTGGCCGGACTGGACATATTGGTGTTGCCGACCACGCCGATCGTCGCGCCGACTCAGGCCGAAGTGGCGAATGCCGACGCCTTCGTCGCCCGCAACCGGCTGCTGCTGCGCAACACCGGCCTCGGCAACAGCTTCGACCTGTGCGCCATTTCCCTGCCGCTGCCGCGCGAGGGCGGCCTGCCGGTCGGCCTGATGCTGATGGCGCGGGCCGGGCAGGACCGGCGCCTGTTCGCGATCGCGGCAGCGGTGGAGAAGCTGCTCGCGGTTTAGCCGAACAGCTCGTCGAGGAAATTCACCATCGCGCGGAAACTGCGCCGGTCGGCGTCGGCGCTATAGGCCAGCCCCTTTTCGGGCATATGGACGCTTTCGTCGGTGAAGGCGTGGCCGGTGTGGCCATAGGCATGAATCTGCCAGTCGCAGCCCGCCTCGGTCAGTTCCTTCGCCAGGCCGACGGTCGCTTCGGGCGGGGCGATCGGGTCTTCCCAGCCATGGCAGACCAGCAGCTTGGCGGTAATCGTGGCGTTGGGGAAGGGCGGTGCCTCATAGACCCCGTGGAAGCTGACGCCGCCGGCAATGTCGGTGCCCGCGCGGGCCAGGTCGAGCACGCATTTGCCGCCGAAGCAGAAGCCGATCGCGGCCGTGCGGGCGGCATCGACCGCCGACATATCCTTGAGCAGCGCGTGGGCGCCCAGCATCCGGTCACGCAGCAGCGCGCGGTCGGCGTTGAGCTCGTTCATGTAGCGCCCGGCATCGGGATCTTCGCGGGTGGTGCGCTTGCCCTGGCCAAAGACGTCGGCGACCAGCACCGCATAGCCCAGCGCCGCAACCTTTTCCGCATAGGCAAAGTCGGCTTCCTTGGTGCCCAGGACATTGGGCACCAGCAGGATGCCCGGCACCGGGCCGGCGGCGGCATTGTCGACCACGGCGACGCTTTCGAACGTGCCGCCTGGACCGTCATGGATGATCGTCTGACGGGTGAGGACCATGAAAGCGTCTCCTGTGGATAAGTCGAAAAGTCAGATGCTGCCGAAGCCGGGGGCTTCGCCACGCGCGGCGGCATTGATGCGGCGGGGCCGCTTCCAGCCGATCTGCGGCCGCTTGCGCAGGCGCAGCGTCGGCCAATGGCCGCGATCGCTGCGTTCGGCGAGGCGCATGCCCTGCGCGCGATAGGCGGCGATTACCGCATCGGCCTGTTCATTGAGCAGGCCGGCGAGCACGATCGTGCCGCCATCCTCCACCAATGCGCAGAGCGATGGCGCCAGTTCGATCAGCGGCCCGGCCAGGATATTGGCGATCAGCAGGTCATAGGGCGCGCGCCCGACCAGCGCGGGATGATCCACGCCGGCAGCGGTGCAGAGCGCCAACTGGCCGGCGCCCCCGCCCAGGGCAATGCCGTTCGCCACGGCGTTCTCGCGGCTGATGTCGACCGCCACCGGATCGATGTCGGAAGCAATCGCATGGGCGCGCGGCCACAATGTCATCGCGGCAAAGGCGAGCAGGCCGGTGCCGGTGCCGATATCGGCGACATTGCGGAAGCGCATGCCGACGCCGCGCATCCGGTCGATCATCGCCAGGCAGCCGGCGGTGGTCTCATGCTGGCCGGTGCCAAAGGCGCGACTCGCCTCGATCAGGAAATTGACATGGCCGGGCTGTTCGGGATCGCTGGCGACATTGCGCACATGGAATCGACCGGCGGTGACGGGTTCCAGCCCCTGCTGGCTCATCGTCACCCAATCCTCGTCGGGCAGCGCTTCCACCTGCGGCTTGATGCCCGATGCGCTGGGCACCAGGGTCTTGAGCAGCTTGATCGCCGCCGGGCTCGGCTTGCCCTCGAAATAGGCGTCGAGCTGCCACTTATTCTCGTCGTCCGGCTCCGCCTCGCTGGTCATCAGCACCGGCGGATGCTCCATCAGGGCGAAGGCGGCGATGTCCCCGTCCAGCGCCTCCGCTTCGGCGCGGGTGCAGGGCAGGGTGACTTTCCAGCTCTGGGCGGCTGGCGCAGCGACATCATTCATGCCGCCGCCTTTAGACCAGCAGAGGGAAGAGGGGAAGCATCTGGCAATTGTCAGATTGGGCTCAGGCCGGAGCGAAAATAGTGACTTTCGAGAACCTCGGACCGAGTCACGTGCCTCGGTCCGACGGAACGTGCTTGAAGCACGTGAGCACCGGAAGCGCAGAAAGGCGCTATTTGCAGCCCGGCCTCAGCCCAGTCTCAGGCGACCTGGCGGCCGAAGTCGCTGGAGGCATGCCGCAGGCTGGACAGCTTGCCCTCGACGCTCATGAAGCCGCGTTCCAACTGGTCGATTTCCGATGCGACCACTTCGGTGTCCTGGCGGATCGCCGAAATGGTGGTCGACATCGAGTCGGCCGCCAGCGCGGTCTCGTCGACGGCGGCGGTGATCATCGTCACGGTCTGGGCCTGGGCGTCCATGGCGTGGCGGATGCGCTGGGCACTGGCCTGCACTTCGCCCACGGTATCGCGGATGCGCTCGTTGGTCTCCACCGACTGGCGGGTCGATGCCTGGATGGCGGCGATCTTGCCGGCAATCTCGTCGGTGGCACGGGCGGTCTGGTTGGCCAGGCTCTTCACTTCCTGCGCCACCACGGCAAAGCCGCGACCGGCGTCACCGGCACGGGCGGCCTCGATCGTGGCGTTGAGCGCCAGCAGGTTGGTCTGGCCGGCAATGTCGCGGATCAGGCCCAGGATCGATTCGATCGACTTGGCATGGTCCGACAGGGTGGCCGACATGGAAACGGCGTCGCCCGATTGCGACGCGGCGCGCTGTGCCACTTCGGCGGCGCTTTCCACTTCGGTGCGCGCGTCCTCGATGGCGCGGATCAGGCCGGCCGAGGTGCGGGCAGCCTCGCGCATCGCAAGGGCGGATTGTTCGGCGGCTGCGGCGACTTCCGACGCCTTGCCCAGCATACCGCGGGTCGCGGCAGAGGCATCCTTGGCCTGCTCGCGCAGCGATTCGCCCAGCTGCGACGCGCCGTCGATCTCGCCCATGATGCGCTGTTCGAACAGGACGCCGAACTGCTGGCGCGCATTGCGCTGGCTTTCGGCATCGTCGATCGCGATCACATTGGCCATCAGCCCGGCATCGACCATGCCGACCTGCGCCATGATGTCGACCAGCCGGCGCCGGGTGGCGTCGTCGGCTGCGCGTTCCCAGATGATATCGGTCAGTTTCTCGTTGGCCGCGGCGACGGGCAGCAGCACGCCGCGCACCGAAATGCCGTGCTTGCGGGCGTGGCGGACGCAGGCGGTGGAGGACAGCGCCCAGTCGCCGGCGCTGTAATGGCGCAGCTTCTGGCGGACATATTCATGCGCGGCGGTCTCGATCTTCGCCAGCGTCGTGGGCTGCAACCGGTTTCGCAGGCCCGAACTGTCCATATAGGTAGAGAAGAAGGTGCGCGCGGCAATCACCGCATCGTCGGCAACCAGCTGCTCGATTTCGGCCATGCCACGGGCCAGATCACCGCGGGGGTCCACTTCGGCCAGCATCTGGGCGATGGCGTTCCTGGGCGTGGTGGCGGAAGTCATGGATTGCAGAACCCCAAATAGGTGTCAGGACGAACCAGGCGGTGATAGCGCCATTTGGTTAATCACTTCTTATTTGGGCGCGCGCATCGACATGGTCCGCGCGGCTTGCCCTTCGGCGTCTTCGCTCCTAAGGGGAGCGGACTCAAAGGACATAGCAGGGACCTGGGTAGACATGGCGCGAACCACAAGCCGGCCGCTCTCGCCGCATTTGACGATCTGGAAATGGGGGCCGGCAATGGCCGTCTCCATCATTCACCGCGTGACGGGCAATGGCCTGGCCACCGCTGGTGCTCTTGGCCTCATCTGGTGGCTGATGGCCGCCGCGACCGGCCCGGAAGCCTATGCCACCTTCGTCACCTGCGCGACCTCGCCGATCGGCTATCTGGTCATGGCGGGCCTGTCCTGGTTCTTCTTCCAGCACCTCTTCTCGGGTCTGCGTCACTTCGTGCTCGACATGGGTGCGGGTTATGACCTGAAGACCAGCAAGACCTGGTCGATCCTGACCTTCGTGCTGTCGACGATCGCCACCGCCGCCTTCTGGGCCGCGATCTGCCTGGGGAAATTCTGATGGGAACCGGAACCGGAATCGGCCGCGTCCGCGGTCTTGGCTCGGCCAAGCATGGCGCGCACCACTGGCTGGCACAGCGCTACACCGCCATCGGCAATCTGCTGCTGGTGCTGTGGCTGCTCTTCAGCCTGATCGCGCTGCCCGGTCTCGATTATGAGAGCGTGGTCAACTGGATCCACAATCCGCTGGTCGCCGTGCCGCTGATGCTGATGGTCGTCAGCATCTTCATGCATCTGCGTCTGGGCATGCAGGTCATGCTGGAGGACTATGTCCACGACAAGGGCCTGGCCTTCTTCTCGATGCTGTTGCTGAACTTCTATGCCTATGCCGGCGCTGCCGCGGGCGTCTTCGCGATCGCCAAGATCGCCTTCATCGGGGTCGTCAAGTAATGAGCGAAGCTTACAAGATCATCGACCATACCTACGACACCGTCGTCGTGGGTGCCGGCGGCTCGGGCCTGCGCGCCACCATGGGCAGCGCCGAAGCGGGTCTCAAGACCGCCTGCATCACCAAGCTGTTCCCGACCCGCAGCCACACCGTGGCGGCGCAGGGCGGCATCGCCGCCTCGCTCGGCAACAACAGCCCCGATCACTGGACCTGGCACATGTACGACACCGTCAAGGGGTCGGACTGGCTGGGCGACCAGGACGCGATCGAATATATGGTGCGCGAAGCGCCGGCGGCGGTGATCGAGCTGGAACATGCCGGCGTGCCGTTCAGCCGCAACCAGGACGGCACCATCTATCAGCGTCCGTTCGGCGGCCACATGCAGAATATGGGCGCCGGCCCGCCGGTGCAGCGCACTTGCGCCGCCGCCGACCGCACCGGCCACGCCATGCTGCACGCTCTCTATCAGCAGAGCCTGAAGTATGACGCCGACTTCTACATCGAATATTTCGCCATCGACCTGATCATGGAAGATGGCCCGAACGGCAAGGAATGCCGCGGCGTCATCGCCATCTGCATGGAAGATGGCAGCATCCACCGCTTCCGCAGCCATGCCGTCGTGCTGGCGACCGGTGGCTATGGCCGCGCCTATTTCTCGGCCACCTCGGCCCATAGCTGCACCGGCGACGGTGGCGGCATGGTGCTGCGCGCCGGCCTGCCGCTGCAGGATCTGGAATTCGTCCAGTTCCACCCGACCGGCATCTATGGCGCGGGCGTGCTGATCACCGAAGGCGCGCGCGGCGAAGGCGGCTACCTCACCAATTCCGAAGGCGAGCGTTTCATGGAACGCTATGCCCCCTCGGCGAAGGATCTGGCGTCGCGTGACGTCGTGTCGCGCTCGATGGCGATGGAAATGCGCGAGGGTCGTGGCGTCGGCGAGCACAAGGATCATATCTTCCTGCACCTCGACCATATCGACCCCAAGGTTCTGGCCGAGCGCCTGCCGGGCATCACCGAAAGCGGCAAGATCTTTGCCGGTGTCGATCTGACCCGCCAGCCGCTGCCGGTGACCCCGACGGTCCATTACAATATGGGCGGCATCCCCTGTAACTATCATGGCCAGGTGGTGACGAAGGTCGGCGACGATCCGGAAGTCGTGGTGCCGGGCCTGTTCGCGGTCGGCGAAGCGGCTTGCGTGTCGGTCCATGGCGCTAACCGCCTGGGCTCCAATTCGCTGATCGACCTTGTCGTGTTCGGCCGCGCAACCGGCCTGTTCCTCAAGGACAATCTCAAGCCCAACACCCCGCACAAGCCGCTGCCGGCCAATGCGGCCGATCTGGCGCTGTCGCGCCTCGATCACTACCGCAATGCCAATGGCACCACCTCGACGGCGGACATCCGCATGGACATGCAGCGCACCATGCAGAAGCATGCTGCCGTGTTCCGCGACAGCGAATTGCTGGCCGATGGCGTCGTCAAGATGCAGGCGGTCAACAAGCGCCTTCAGGACGTCAAGATCGCCGACCGTTCGCTGATCTGGAACACCGACCTGATCGAGACGCTGGAACTGGACAATCTCATGAGCCAGGCCATCTGCACGATGGAAGGCGCCGAGGCCCGCAAGGAATCGCGCGGCGCCCATGCGCATGAGGATTTCCCGAACCGCGACGACGAAAACTGGATGAAGCACACCATCAGCTGGTTCGAAGGCTGGGGTGGTTCGAGCGGCAAGGTGACCCTCGATTATCGTCCGGTCCACGATTATACGATGACCGACGAGGCCGAGTATATCAAGCCGAAGGCGCGCGTATACTAAGCCTCTGGCATCATGCCGGAAATCCGAAGAGGGCGGGCCATCTGGTCCGCCCTTTTTCTTTGCCCATTGCCAGCGCGCGATCAGGCTCTAGCTTGGGTGCCGATCGATCAAGGAGGTGCCGGCGATGCGGAAACCTGTTGGACGTCAGGGGATAATCCTGCTGCCCTTGTTGCTGACGGCTGCGGCCCCGCCCCAGGATGTGGACGCGGTGCTCGCGCTGACGCGGACAACGAAAGCGACATATGCGGTCTGCACCTGGAATGTGGTGACGCCCAGTGAGGAAGTGCAGCTCAAGGAATGGGCGGCCGAATATCATCAGGGCGACCGTCACCGGGTCGAAACCCCGCGCGACCGGATCGTCGCCAATTGCGCCACGGGGGAGGCGCAGCATCTCGACGTGCGCACTGGTGAAGTGTCAACTTCGCCGTCACTCGCGGCCGCCGCCTGTGGCGTCGATGCCAACCGCAAACTGGTCGCCAAGGAGTTTCTGGGGCGGGAGACCGGCGGTCGCTATGGCCCCGTATCCCGCATCGCGGTGGCCGATGACGGCAATCTGCGCACCTATGATGTGCTCGACGACGGCGCGATCATCGCGGCGACGATCCATGACGCCAATGGCGACGCGACGGAGCGGCTGACCAGCGCGGTCCTCACCTACAGCCACAGCCTGCCCGAAGCCGATATCTTCTCCACCGCCTCGCTCAGCCGCAGCGTCGTCCCCGACGGTTGCCGCAGCGGCCATGGGGGATGAGGGGAGCGATTAGGTCACGGCAAACGGTAACAGCGCCTCATAAACCGCGATCCCCGGCTTGCCTTCCACTCGGCCACCCTGGCGCAGGATGAAGGCATGGCGGACGATCTCGGCCTGCTGCTCGATGCCATATCGGGCGAAGGGCTTGCCCGGCTCGATCGCATAATCATAACGGCAGAAGGGGTGTCGCATCAGCGGCAGCCAATATTTGCCCGACCGCTGCGCCTGCCAGACATGGGTCATTTCATGGATGAACAGGCCCTGCAGGCTGAGCGGGCTGGCGCAGAAATCGTCGCAGAACAATCCGCCTTCGGGATGAAACCAAAGGTCGCCGTCGGGCGCCATGGTCACGGCGCGCGGCTGGAAGGGCCACCATTTGCGGTTGTGGACGCGCACCCGGTCATAGGCGATCGCGTCGCCGAACATCGTCCGGGCGAGCGCGGCCTCCTCAAGTGTCAGCGGGCGGCTGGTCAATGCGCCTTATGCTCTTCCGTCGCATTGCCCGCGGCAGGCGCCGGTGCTGCGCTGCCGTCGGGCTTGCGGATCACCGCATCGACCAGCAACCGGTCGCCGTTCGACATCAGGAAGGTGAGCTGCATCTTGCCCCGGCTGATCGCGGTATCGTTGACGCCCCAGATCATCAGGTGCTTGCCGCCCGGCGCGAAGGCCACCGTGCCCTTGGCCGGCACGTCGACGCTCTCGATCGGCTGCATCGACATCATGCCGTCCTTGCCGACGCTCTCATGCATCTCGACCTTGAGCGCATAGTCGGTCATCACCCCGCGCAACTGCACCCCGGCATCGCCGCCATGCGCCACGAAATAGCCGGCCGAGGGCGTATCCTTGTTGGGCGACAGCCGGACCCAGGCCTGGTCGACATAGCTGGGCGCAGGGTCGCCGCAGCCGGCAAGGGCCAGCGGCGCGGCGAGGGCGATAAGGGCAAGGGGCGCACGCATGGATCAGGGCTCCGTGACTGTCTCGTTTCCGGTCAATGCCTGACTAATCGCGCCTGATCCTTGTGCCAAGCGAAAGCGCGCCTATATCCCTTGCGCAAACCGGCCTTGCCTTGGCGCTTACGTGAGGTATTGGGCCGTCAACCGCTGAATTTATTTTGGGGTTCAAAGAGGACACAAATGGCAAAAGTTATCGGTATCGACCTTGGCACGACCAACAGCTGTATCGCTGTGATGGACGGCGGCAAGCCCAAGGTGATCGAGAATGCGGAAGGTGCGCGCACCACGCCGTCGATCGTCGCCTTCGCCAAGGATGGCGAACGTCTGATCGGCCAGCCGGCCAAGCGCCAGGCTGTCACCAATCCGGACAATACGATTTTCGCGGTGAAGCGCCTGATCGGCCGCCGCTTCGACGATCCCATGACCAAGAAGGACATGGAACTCGTCCCCTATGACATCGCGAAGGGCCCGAATGGCGACGCCTGGGTCAAGGCCGGTGGCGAGGAATATAGTCCGTCGCAGATCAGCGCCTTCATCCTGCAGAAGATGAAGGAAACCGCCGAGAGCTATCTGGGCGAAACCGTGACGCAGGCGGTCATCACCGTTCCCGCCTACTTCAACGACGCCCAGCGTCAGGCGACCAAGGACGCCGGCCAGATCGCGGGCCTCGAAGTGCTGCGCATCATCAACGAGCCGACTGCGGCCGCGCTCGCCTATGGCCTCGACAAGCAGGACGGCAAGACCATCGCCGTCTATGACCTTGGCGGCGGCACCTTCGACATCTCGATCCTGGAGATCGGCGATGGCGTGTTCGAAGTGAAGTCGACCAACGGCGACACCTTCCTGGGCGGCGAGGATTTCGACGCCAAGCTGGTCGAATATCTGGCTGCCGACTTCAAGAAGGCCGAGAGCATCGACCTCACCAAGGACAAGCTGGCCCTCCAGCGTCTGAAGGAAGCCGCTGAAAAGGCGAAGATCGAGCTGTCCTCGGCCCAGTCGACCGAAGTCAACCTGCCCTTCATCACCGCCGATCAGAATGGTCCCAAGCATCTGGTGAAGACGATCACCCGCGCCGATCTGGAGCGTCTGGTCGCCGACCTCATCAAGCGCACGATGGAGCCCTGCAAGAAGGCTCTGGCCGACGCCGGCGTGACCGCCAGCGAAATCAGCGAAGTCGTTCTGGTCGGCGGCATGACCCGCATGCCCAAGGTGCGCGAAGCCGTGAAGGAATTCTTCGGCAAGGAACCGCACACCGGCGTGAACCCGGACGAAGTCGTCGCCATGGGCGCCGCCATTCAGGCCGGCGTGCTGCAGGGCGACGTCAAGGACGTGCTGCTGCTCGACGTGACCCCGCTGAGCCTCGGCATCGAGACGCTGGGTGGCGTGTTCACCCGCATGATCGACCGTAACACCACCATCCCTGCCAAGAAGTCGCAGGTCTATTCGACCGCCGACGACAATCAGCAGGCGGTGACCATCCGCGTGTTCCAGGGCGAGCGTGAAATGGCGGCGGACAACAAGCTGCTCGGCCAGTTCGACCTGGTCGGCATCCCGCCGGCACCGCGCGGCGTGCCGCAGATCGAAGTCACCTTCGACATCGACGCCAACGGCCTGGTCAACGTGTCCGCCAAGGACAAGGGCACCGGCAAGGAACAGCAGATCCGCATCCAGGCCTCGGGCGGCCTCAGCGACTCCGACATCGACCAGATGGTCAAGGATGCCGAGCGCTTCGCCGAAGAGGACAAGAAGCGTCGTGAAGCCGCCGAAGCCAAGAACAACGCCGAAAGCCTGGTCCACACGACCGAGGCACAGCTGGCCGAACATGGCGACAAGGTCGACGCCTCGCTGAAGGGCGAGATCGAAGCCGCGATTGCCGAAACCAAGTCGGCGATCGAAGGTGGCGACGCCGAAGCCATGAAGGCCAAGGCGCAGGAACTCGCGACCGTCGCGATGAAGCTGGGCCAGGCGATCTACGAGAAGGAGCAGGCTGCTGCAGCCTCGCCGGAGGCCGAAGCGCCGAAGGCCGATGACGGCGTCGTCGACGCCGAATTCTCCGAAGTGGACGACAACAAGGCGTAAGCCCCATGAAACGCTCCTCGGCTTCGCTTCGGGCGGACAGGCTGGTTTCTGACCAGTGCATCCGTTCGGAGCGAGGCCGGGGACCGTGCGCGCCGAGGGCGAGATGACGACCGAAATCGACTATTACGAACTGCTCGAAGTAGAACGCACAGCCGACGGGGCCGCGATCAAGAGCGCCTATCGCAAGCTGGCGATGAAATATCACCCGGACAAGACCGGGGGCTGCACCGACAGCGAGGCCAAGTTCAAGGCCGTTTCCGAAGCCTATGACTGCCTGAAGGATCCGCAGAAGCGGGCGGCCTATGACCGGTTCGGTCATACCGCGTTCAAGCAGCAGCAACAGGGTGGCGGCGGCGGATTCCACGGCGGTGCCGGTGGTTTCTCCGACCTTGGCGATATTTTCGAGACGATCTTTGGCCAGGCCGGCTTTGGCGGCGGTGGTGGCGGACGCCAGCAGCAGCGCCGCGGCGCGGACCTGCGCTATGATCTCGAAATCACGCTGGACGAAGCCTATCATGGCAAGAAGACCGAGATCCAGATCGAGGTGTCGGCCGCCTGCGATAGCTGCGACGGTTCGGGCGCCCAGCCGGGCACCGGGGTCAAGACCTGCGGCACCTGCCATGGCCACGGCCAGGTGCGGGCACAGCAGGGCTTCTTCGTGGTCGAGCGGACCTGCCCCAGCTGCCATGGCGCGGGCCAGGTGATCGAAAGCCCCTGCAAATCCTGTCGCGGCGAAGGCCGGGTCGATCGGCCCAAGACGCTGTCGGTCAATATCCCGGCGGGCGTTGACGAAGGCACCCGCATTCGCCTGTCGGGCGAGGGCGAGGCCGGTGCGCGTGGCGCGCCAGCGGGCGATCTCTACATCTTCCTGCATGTGAAGCGGCACAGCATCTTCGAACGGGATGGCACCACGCTATTCTGTCGCGTGCCGGTCAGCATCACGACGGCGGCGCTGGGCGGAATGATCGAAGTGCCGGGCCTCGATGGCCAGCGGCACGAGATCAAGATCCCGAGCGGTATCCAGTCGGGCAAGCAGATCAAGCAGCGTGGCGCCGGCATGCCGGTGCTGAACGGCCGCGGTCAGGGCGACCTGGTCGTCCAGGTCGATGTCGAAACGCCGACCAAGCTGACGGCCAAGCAGCGCGAGTTGCTCGAAGCCTTCCGCGAGACCGAGACCGGCGAGGAATGCCCGCAATCGAGCGGCTTCTTCGGCAAGCTCAAGGAATTGTGGGGGGACTGATCCTCCCCACAGGACTGGTCAGGGCGTGGCGCTGGTGCGCCGCGCCCACCAGTAGAAGGGCAGGCCGCCCGCCATCAGCAGGAAGCTGGCGCCGCTGGGAACGAGGCCCGCGCCCCATAAAGTCCAGCAGGCATAGGCGAGGCCGACCGCTGCGGCGGGTACGGCAATCCGCAAGCGCAGCGCAGCCAGCGCACAACCCACATAGAGCCACAGCGTCGCCGATGTCGCGAGCAGCGCCATGGCGGTGAACAAGGCCACCAGCCCCTGCAGGCTGTTGGCGACCAGCAGCAGGCTGGCAAGGATGCTCGACAATATCAATCCGCGCACCGGCGTGCCGCGCGCATCCGTGCCCGCCAGCCAGGCCGGCAGCTCGCCTGCGCGCGCCATCGCCAGCGGCACCTCGCCCTGCAACAGGGTCCAGCCATTGAGCGCGCCAAGGCAACTGATGACGACGAAGGTCGCGATCAGGCTGGCGGGCCCGGCCGACCAATAATGGGTGACATAGGCGCCGAAGGGCGACCCGGTCTGGCTTTCGGCTCCGGGCAGGGTGAGGGCGATACCGGAACAGACGAACAGGTAGAGAAGGCCGGTGACCGCCGTGCCGATCATCGTCGCGCGCGGCACGGTGCGGGCGGGATCCTTGACCTTGTCGGCCGCGACCGAGGCGGATTCGAAACCGAGCAGGGCCCACAGCGTCAGTGCCGCCGCTGCCGTGATGCCGCTGCCGGTAAAGCCCTGGGCCGGGAAGGGCACGATTTCCGCCGTGCCGCGCCCGATCGTCAGCGCCAGCAGCACCAGCACGACCAGGATGGGCACGACCTTGATGATCGTCGTCACCAGTTGCGCCGTGCCGGCGGCATGGGCGCCGCGCAGGTTGATCGCGGTGGTCAGCCAGATGAAGCCGATCGAACAGAGCGCGCCCATGCCCGGCCGGTTCAACGCCGGCAACAGGCTGGACAGGTTGGCGGTGGCGGCGACCGCGATCGTCACATTGGTGATAATGATCGACAGCCAGTAGATCCAGCCGATCGCGAAGCCGGCCAGCGGGCCATAGGCGCGCGCGCTCATCTGCGCGGCATTGGCATCGGGCATGGCGACGGTCAGTCGGGCGATCACGAAGGCCAGGATCAAGGAGCCGGCGATGGTGAACACCCAGGCGGCGACCGCATCCCAGCCGAAGGGGGCGAGCGCAGCGGGCAGCAGGAACACGCCCGATCCGATCATGTTGCCCATGACCAGCGCGATGCAGGCGGCCAGCCCCAGCGTCCGCACCGGGCGGTGGGGGATCACATCCTGTGCCGGCGGCGGGCTGTCCATCATCCCTGTCTATCGGTGAAAAGGGGGCAGGGCCAGAGCGGATCGTTGCGCCTTCGTTCGGACTTGCATGGCGGCGCGCTTCGGGTGATCCTTGGCCAAGGACAGAGCAGGAGAGGCGGGACATGCGACCGATCGCGACAGGCGTGTTGATGCTTCTGTCCGCGTCGCTCGTCGCAGCCGATGCGGACGATCCGATCGTCGTCACTGCCGCCAAGCTGCGCAAGGTCGGTATCGACTATGATGTGCGCGGCCGCGACCTTGTCCGCTGCACGATCACGCGCAGCAGCGGCGAGGATCGGGTCGATCAGGCGATGTGCGAGTTCGTGCGCCAGTGCGTGGCCGATGGCCATGGCCGACGGCGCGAGGCGCAGGCCTGCGTCAGCGACCGGATCGCGGCGCTGGTCGATGCGGATATGGAGGCGGAGGATGTGGTCCTCGTTCGTCCCGCAGCGCTGGAACAGGCGCGGCAACCGGTCGCTTCGGTCGCGCTGCCCGGTCCGCAGATCAGCCTGCCGCCGGCCGAGCGGGATACGGACATCCTCGTGACCGGATCGCGCTACCGGATCAGGCCGGGTCTGTGGGAGATCGAGAAGGGGCGGATGTTCAGCCAGACGCGGGGTCTTCCAACGACTGGCCCCCGCCCGTCACGGGCGCCGCCGCCGCCGCCACCGGGCTATCGCTATCAGCTATGCCTCAGCCGCAGTGATGCGGAGACATTGCGGCAATTTGTCGACGATCATTTCGAGCGCGAGGGACACCAGGGCTGCATGATGGCGCGCATGGAGGTGGAGGAGGGGCGGCTGAGTGTCACCCGCTCCTGTCCTTCACGTTATGGCACGATCGATATGCGATTGAGCGCGCAGTTGACGGCCGAGCGGATTGAAGGGTTGATGCTCGCCAACACCGACACCGGGCGTTTTCAAACCGAGGACCGATATCTGCTCAACGGCCGGCGCATCGGCGAATGCCCGCCCTCCCGGCCCGAAGGCACGGCAGGGCGGGATTAAGGCTGATTAGGCCGCCAGGAACATGTCCGGGTCGAGCGCCATCAGCGTGTCGGCGCCGCCCTCGATCTTGCGACGGAGCGAACCGGCGTCGGGCATGATGCGCTCGGCAAAGAAGCGCGCGGTGACCAGCTTGGCTTCCAGGAAGCCGGCATCGCCTTCGCCCGCATCGAGCAGGCCGGTGGCGGCCTTCGCCATGCGCAGCCACATCAGGCCGGTGGCGACGATGCCCAGGATGTGCATGTAATGATGCGCGCCGGCCCCGGCATTATCGGGGTTCTTCATCGCGTTCTGCATCAACCACATGGTCGCCGCTTCGAGCTGGCCCTTGGCCTTTTCGAGCGCATCGGCGAAGCTCGCCAGCTTCTCGTTGGTCTTGGCCTCGGCGATTTCGGTGGCCAGGATCTTGAGGAAGGCCTGGAGCGCGCGGCCGCCATTCATCGGCAGCTTGCGACCGACCAGGTCCATCGCCTGCACGCCATTGGTGCCTTCGTAGATCTGGGCGATGCGGGCGTCGCGAACATACTGTTCCACGCCATTTTCCCAGATATAGCCATGGCCGCCGAACACCTGCTGGCTCGACACCGCAACGTCGAAGCCCTTGTCGGTGCCATAGCCCTTGATCACCGGGGTCAGCAGCTGCAGCAGATCGTCGGCCGCCTGGCGCTCTTCCTCGGTCGCGGCGCTGTGCGACAGGTCATGCTGCAATGCGCCCCACAGGATCAGCGCGCGCAGGCCTTCGGTCAGCGCCTTGCCTTCCATCAGCATGCGGCGGACATCGGGGTGGACGAACAGCGTGTCGGCCTTTTCCTCCGGCTCCTTGGGGCCGGTGAGTGCGCGGCCCTGGCGACGGTCCTTGGCGTAATGGACGGCGTTCTGGAACGCGATCTCGCCCTGGCCCAGGCCCTGCAGACCAACGCCCAGGCGCGCGGCGTTCATCATGATGAACATGGCGGCCAGGCCCTTATTCTCCTCGCCGACCAGCCAGCCCTTGGCGCCGTCATAGTTCATGACGCAGGTGGCGTTGCCGTGGATGCCCATCTTATGTTCGAGCGAGCCGCAGGACACGGCATTGCGGTCGCCCAGCGAGCCGTCTTCATTGACTATGAACTTGGGCACGACGAACAGCGAGATGCCCTTGCTGCTGTCGGGGGCGCCCGGCGTCTTGGCGAGGACGAGGTGGATGATATTCTCCGCCAGATCATGTTCGCCGGCCGAGATGAAGATCTTGGTGCCGCTGATCGCGAAGCTGCCATCGCCGTTCGGCACGGCCTTGGTCTTGATGAGGCCCAAGTCCGTGCCGGAATGGGGCTCGGTCAGGTTCATCGTGCCGGTCCAGACGCCCGACACCATGTTGGGCAGATAGGTGGCCTTCTGTTCGTCGCTGCCCTTGGCGATCAGCGCGGCGATCGCGCCGGCGGTCAGGCCATGATACATTTCGAACGCCTGGTTGGCCGACAGCACATATTCGGTGACGGCAGTGGCGACGACATTGGGCAGGCCCTGGCCGCCAAATTCGGTTGGCGCGTGCAGCGTGGTCCAGCCGCCCTCGACAAACTGGTCATAGGCAGCCTTGAAACCGGTCGGCGTGGTGACGCTGCCGTCGGCATGACGGGTACAGCCTTCCTTGTCGCCCACGGCGTTGATGGGGAACAGCACTTCCGACGCGATCTTGCCGCCTTCGGTCAGGATCGCTTCGACCAGGTCGGGGGTCGCATTCTCGAAACCGGGCAGATTGGCGTAGCGCTCCAGCCCGACGACATGGTCGAGCACGAAGCGGGTGTCGCGGACAGGGGCGTTGTAGCTGGGCATGAATCTTCTCCAGGCGTTTTTGTTCTGCTGCGGGGGAGCCGACGATGCGGCTCCGGCTTATTTCTCGATCGTTCCGATGAAGCTCGCCAGTTCGGCGATGGCGGCATCGATATCGTCCTTCTGGCGGGTCAAAAGGTCGATGCGCGCGCGGCACTTGTCGATCGTCACACGGCGCTGTTCCTCATGACCCTCGTCGGCGTCATAGAGGTCGATCATCTCGCGAATATCGTTGAGGCTGAAGCCCACGCGCTTGCCGCGCAGGATCCAGGCAAGGCGGGCGCGGTCGCGGCGCGAATAGACGCGGGCCAGGCCCTGGCGCTCCGGTGCGATCAGTCCTTCATCCTCATAGAAGCGCAGGGCACGGGCGGTGACGCCGAACTCCTCGCTGAGGTCGGTGATGCTGTAGCTCTGCTGGTCACGGTCATCGGGAAGCTCGATGCCGGCAATGCTGGTGCGCGTGTTCATGAGCAAAGACTATGACGGCTTTACGTTTACGTCAAGGTTAGAAGATGCGCAGGACGATCGGCCGTGCCACGGCCTCGGGGAATAGCATTTCGGGCGATTTGCGACTA
This sequence comes from Sphingobium sp. MP9-4, assembly GCF_005281675.1. Lineage (NCBI taxonomy): Bacteria > Pseudomonadati > Pseudomonadota > Alphaproteobacteria > Sphingomonadales > Sphingobiaceae > Sphingobium > Sphingobium sp. MP9-4. Next base: position 75,402 of record NZ_LUFI01000038.1, read on the forward strand.
TGGGCGGCGCCATGATCCGTCTTTCCGGTTTGAAATTGCCCCTCGACCACCCGGCCGAGGCGATGCCCGTCGCCATCTGCGAACGCTTGGGGCTGGAGCCGCAGCAACTGCTTGGCCACAGCGTCGTGCGGCGCGGCAATGATGCACGCCGCCGCAGCGCGATCCAACTGGTCTACACGCTCGACATCGACGTGGCCGACGAGGCCGCGGTGCTGGAGCGCTTTGCCAAGGACCATGACGTCCGGCCGACGCCCGACACCAGCTACAAGTTCGTCGCCCATGTGCCCGACGGCTGGCAGGGCAAGCGCCCGGTGGTGATCGGGGCGGGGCCGTGCGGCCTGTTTGCCGGCCTGATCCTGGCGCAGATGGGGTTCAAGCCGATCATCCTGGATCGCGGCAAGGTGGTGCGCGAGCGGACCAAGGACACCTGGGGCCTGTGGCGCCGGGCCGAACTCAACCCCGATTCCAACGTCCAGTTCGGCGAGGGCGGCGCAGGCACCTTCTCCGACGGCAAGCTCTATTGCCGGGTGAAGGATCCCCGCTTCCTGGGTCACAAGGTGCTGGAGGAATTTGTCGCCGCCGGCGCACCCGACGATATCTTGTGGGAAGCGCACCCCCATATCGGCACTTTCCGCCTGGTCTCGATGGTCGAAGCCATGCGCAAGCAGATCGAGTCGCTCGGCGGCGAATATCGCTGGCAGCACCGCGTCGACGATCTGGTGCTGGAACGGCAGGGCGACGGCACGCAGAAATTGCGCGGGCTGGTGTTGCATGACGGCAGCGTGATCGAGGCGGATCATGTGGTGATGGCGGTGGGCCACAGCGCCCGCCCGACCTTCGAGATGCTGCACGGCAAGGGCGTGCATATCGAACCCAAGCCCTTCTCGATCGGCGTGCGGATCGAGCATCCGCAATGCTGGGTCGACAAGGCGCGCTATGGCAATTGCGCCGGCCATCCCGATTTGGGTGCGGCGGCCTATAGCCTCGCCCATCATTGCGCCAATGGCCGCACCGTCTACAGCTTCTGCATGTGTCCGGGTGGCCGGGTGGTCGCCGCCACTTCGGAGGAAGGGCGCGTCGTCACCAATGGCATGAGCCAGTATAGCCGCGCCGAGTTCAACGCCAATTCGGGGCTGGTCGTCGGCATCGATCCGGCGCGCGACTTTCCCGATGGACCGCTGGCGGGGATCGAACTGCAGCGCCATTGGGAGAGCCTGGCTTATGTCGCAGGCGGTTCCTCCTACTGGGCGCCGGGGCAGACGGTCGGCGACTTCCTCGCGCGTCGGCCTTCGACCCAGCTGGGGTCGGTCGTGCCCTCCTACAAGCCGGGCGTGACGCCGACCGACCTGTCGCTCTGCCTGCCCGACTATGTGATCGAGGCGTTTCATGAGGCGCTGCCGGCCTTTGGTCGCCAGATCGCCCGCTATGACGATCCCGACGCGGTGATGACCGGCGTGGAAACCCGCACCTCCTCGCCGATCCGCATCACGCGCGGCAAGGATTTTCAGAGCCTCAACGTTGCCGGCCTCTACCCGGCGGGTGAGGGCGCGGGCTATGCCGGGGGTATCCTCTCGGCGGCGATCGACGGCATCAAGGTGGCCGAGGCGGTGGCGGTTCAGATGGTCCAGTCCTGATCTGCGACGGGTTTGACATCGCCCGGTCATGAAGCCGTCACGGCCCTGACCCGTCTTCGTCCCTTCGGCGTCATCGCACCGTCAATCCAGCGTAACGGGCGCGCGTTATTGCGGCGCCATGCTGAACCCGATCGACCGTTGCATGCGCATCTCCCCGGCCGACAAGGCCCGGCTGCGCCTCCTGTTCTTGGCCAAGCATGCCTGCAAGGGCGGCGGCGCCGACAGCGTGGATGGCAATCATGCCGTCTATCATCATGAGATGCGATCGACGCTGGAGGCGATTGGCCTCCATGTCGCGGTTGCCGACAGTTATGATGCGCTGTTCGACAAGCCCGATGTCGACTTCGTCGTCACCCTGCTCAATCGCGGCGGATTTCAGAATAGCGAGATGCTGGCGCCGCTCCTGCTGTCCTGGCGCGGCGTGCCCTTCCTGGGTGCAAGCCCGATCGTCCGTGGCGTGTCCGACGATAAATATCTCTCCAAGCTGATCGCTCGCGCCCATGGCGTGCCGACCATGCCGGCGCGCATCCTGCGTCGGGGCGCCATGCCGGCCGGCCCGGAATTCCAGGCCGAGCGGCTGGTGGTGAAGCCCAACGCCTCGTCGGCCTCCTGGGGCCTCGCGATGGTCGACAACTGGACGGAGGCCCATGCCCATGCCGATCATCTCCATGGCCTGGGCCATGACGTGCTGGTCGAGGCCTGGGCGCCCTTGCTCGACGTGGCCGTGCCGGTCGTCGGCGGCAGCGGTGGCCAGCCCTGGATTCTCCCGCCGATGATGTATGTGCCGGCCGATCCGCATCGCGAACGCAGCTATGAGGAGAAGCGCGGCCTGATCGATGCGGGCGATGATCCGCTGATCCTGGTGGAGGACCATGACCTGCGGACGCGGCTAGAGGATATGACCCGCCGCCTGCTGCCCGAACTCTGGCCGTTCGACTATGGCCGGTTCGAGTATCGCTACGATCCGGCGTCGGGCGAGCTGCTGTTCATGGAAGTGAACCTGTCCTGCAATCTCTGGTCGAAGAAGACGATCTCGCGCTCAGCCGCGTCGATCGGCGTCGATCATCAGAGCCTGGTCGAAACGATCGTCGCGCAAAGCCTGGCCCGGCATGGCCTGCTGACCGAAATGCCGGTGCTGGAGGCCGCCTGATGCCCGGCATGGCAACGGCGCTGGTGCTCGCCGGCAAGCGCGACGGCGCGACAGACCCACTCGCACAGGCTGCGGGCGTCACCCATAAATGCCTGGTCCCGGTGGTCGGCCAGCCGATGCTGGTCCATGTGATCGAGGCGCTGGCGGCCAGCCCGCGCATCGGCGAAATCCGGGTCGCGATCGAGGATGTGGCGGTGCTCGACGCCCTGCCGCAACTGCGCGGACTACGGAATACCGGACGGCTGGTCGCTATTTCGGCCCGGCCCAATCTGGTCGATTCCGTACTGGCGGCGGCCGATGGTGCGCGCTTCCCGTTGCTCATCACCACTGCCGACAATGTGCTGCTGACGCCCGATGCACTGGCCGAGATGTTGGACGGTTGCGCCGCGCAGGGCGCGAACGCCGCCGTCGCCTTCACCCGCCGCGCGTCCGTGCTGACGGCGCATCCGCAGGGACAGCGCAAATTCTATCGCTTCGCCGACGACGAATTTTCCAACTGCAACACCTATTGGCTGAAGAATGCAAAGGCGCTGGCAGCGGCCGAGACCTTCCGCTCGGGCGGGCAGTTCGTGAAGCATCCGATGCGGATCATCGGCGCCTTCGGCCTCCTCAACCTGATCCGTTTCCGCTTCGGCATCGGCACACTGGGCCAGGCCTTTGCGCGTTTCTCCCGCCGCTTCCGCATGGTGATCGCGCCGGTGATCCTGAGCGACGGCGCGGTCGCGATCGACGTCGACAATGCGCGCAGCCATGGCGTGGCAAGCGAATTGCTGGAGCGGCGGCTGGCGCGGGTCGAGGCGGCCTGACCCTTGTTCACGTTGCGTGCGTTGCCCCCGGCCGACGGCAATGTCCTGCTGGCGGCCTATCATGACGGATTGCGTCGCCACTGGCCGCTGGGCCGGCGAACGGTTGCGCGGCTGATCGCGGCGAGCGGGCGCAGCGGCTGGGCGGCGTCGGAACGGCGCCTGCTGTGCGAAACGGTGCGGGCGCAGGGGCTCAGCATGCGCGATCGCAAGGGGCTGCATCGGCTGCTCAATCCCGGCGCTTTCCCGGCCGAGACCAATCCGCTCAAGAACAAGCAGCTTTTCGCCCGCCATGCCGCTGCGGCGGGATTGCCGGTGCCCGACAGTTTCGCGCTGGAGACAGGTGATATCGCCACTTGGCTGCACGGCCAGAGCGTCATCATCGCCAAGCCCAGCTATCGTTCCAAGGGGCAGGGGGTTGTGCGCTTCGCAAAGAAGGGCGGGCGCTGGGAAGGGGCGGAAGGGCCGATCGCCGACGATACGCTGCGCGCACGCCTGCTGGCGCTCTGGGCGGCCGGCGGGGTGATCCAGCGCTGCCTGGCTACCCATGAAGCGCTGGCGGACATGTCGCCGGGCGCGCTGCCGACCTTGCGCGTGGTCACCTGCCTGGACGAGGTTGGCACGCCCGAGGCCTGCGCGCTGGCGCTGCGCCTGTCTGCCGGCGGCGGGCGCCCTGTGGATAATTTCAACGCCGGGAATCTTGTGCTGTCGGTCGATGCCGACGGACGCTGTGGGCCGGTGTGGCAGGCGGGACCGGACGGCGCGCCGATCCGCTGCGACCGGCATCCGCTGACCGGCGCACTTATCAGCGGCCGGCCGGTGCCTGATCTGGATGCCGCCGTGGCGCTGGCGCTGCGGGCGCATCTCGCTTTCCGATCGGGCTTTACCGTGATCGGCTGGGATGTTGGCCTGACGCCGGACGGCCCGGTGCTGGTCGAAGGCAACTGGAACCCCGGCACCGACATCATGCAACTGGTGAGCGGCCGGGGGCTGGCCGACAGCCGGCTGGGCGCGCTTTACTGCCATCATCTGCGCCATCTGCCGCCGCAGCGCTGGCAGGCGGCCGGCGCGATCGAGCGCGACCCGCGTCGGGCGTGATCATCCTCTATGTCCATGCGCTGGCCGCGACCGGCGTGGTGCGCAATGTCCGTATCCTGGCCGCCGAACTGGCGGCGCGCGGGCTGGATGTCGAACTGGTGACGGCGCTGCCGGGCGGCGAGGGCGTGACCGGCGTGCCGCATCATGCGCTGCTGGCCGGGCCAAACCCGTCGCGCCCGCGCGAGAAGGTGCAGGCGATCGCGGCGTTGCGGCGGCATCTGCGATCGCGGGGGCAAGCGACGCTGATTTCGGCGGGCAATCATGGCCATGGCACCGCCTGGGCGGCGAGCCAGGGGCTGCGCGACGTGCGGCGCATCTATCGCATCAGCAACGACATCATGCGCAATGCGGCCGGCGCACCATCAGGTGGGCTCGGACGCATCGGCCGCACCGCGATGGCGCGGCTGCTGGCGCGCGACGCCGATCATCTGGTGCTGGTGTCGCCGACCTTGGCGGATACGCCTGCTTTTGCCGGCGCGGCGCGGGCAGGCAAGGTGGCGGTGATCCCCAATGGCATCGACGCCGATGCCGCCCGCTTCCTGGCCGACGGGCCAGTGCCGCATCGCTGGATGGGGCGCACGCCGCCGGTGATCCTGGCGATCGGCCGGCTGGCGCCGCAGAAGAATTTCGTCACTCTGCTTGCCGCCTTCGCGATCCTGCGGCGGGAGCGACCCGCGCGCCTCATCATCCTGGGCGAAAGTCGCGACCGCGCCTGTGACAGCCTGCGGGCGCAGGCGAAGGCGCTCGGTATAGCTGATGATCTCGACCTGCCCGGCACGGTCGACAATGTCTTTCCCTGGCTGGCCCATGCCGATGCCTTTATCCTGCCGAGCTGGTGGGAAGGATCACCCAATGTCCTGCTGGAGGCGATGGCCGTGGACGTGCCGATCGTCGCGTCGCGCAGCGCCGGCAACGCCGTCGACCTGCTCGATGATGGACGGTGCGGCCTGCTGGTCGACCCGGCCGATGCGACAGCGCTGGCAGATGCGCTGGAGCGTCAGCTCGATCTCGCCACCGCGATCCGCCCCGGTGACCGGATCGATCATTTCGGTCTGGACGCGCTGTCCGATGCCTGGGGGCGGCTGCTGCGCTAGCCGTTGCGAAACTGCCGTGGCGTTAGTCCGGTCCAGCGCTTGAACGCGCGACCAAAACTGGTCTGTTCGGCATAGCCCAGCCGCTCCGCCGTGGCGCTCGACATTCCTCACCGGCCGGCCGCACCAATGGACGTGCTTCCAGGTCGCCGAAAATTGGGCCAGCGCGGGCTGCTCAGCCATCCATAGCGCTGGCCTATGGCCTACCTGCAAATCGCTATTTGACCCTTTAGCGGCCCCATGCCAGCCCTCGGTCCAGACAGGGGAGAGGCATGCGGACAGAGATCGATCGGCGCGGGTTCATCGCAGCGGGCGCCAGCCTGATGATCGGCACGGCCGCCCGATCCGCCCTGCCGGTGATCCGGCAGTCGCCCAAGGCGCGCATCATCATCGACAATGATTTCGCCGGCGATCCCGACGGTCTGATCGCGCTCGCGCATCAACTGGCGACGAAGGCGGCGCGGCCGGTGCTGGTCACGACATCGGCGCTCGACGCGAAGCTGGCGGCGCTCGGCGGACAGCCGGCCGGCGCAACCGCCGCGGCGGGCAAACAGGCGGCGATCGACCTGATGAAGATCATGGGGGTGACGAACCCTTGCCCGGTGATCGCAGGCAGCGAGCAGTTCGGCGTCGCCGGGGCACAGGCATCGGCGGCGGCACGGGCGATCGTGGCGGAGGCGATGCGGGACGATCCGCTGCCGCTCTTCTTCACCTGTGGCGGGCCACTCACCAATCTCGCCCAGGCGATGCTGCTGGAGCCGGCCATCGCCGATCGCATGACCCTGGTCTGGATCGGCGGCGCCGACTATCCGCAGGGCGGCAGCGAATATAATCTGTCTACCGATCTGGAAGCGGCGCGTGTCGTGATCGAGCGGAGTCGCATGCCGATCTGGCAGATAGCCGCCGGCGCCTATCGCCAGTTGCAGATGTCGGTGGCGGAAATGACGGCAACCTTGCGGCCGATGTCGCCCACGACCGCATGGCTCTATGGCCGCTATGCCGATCTGCCGCCTTTCGTCCAACTGGGCGGCGCCATCACCCTGGGCGACAGTCCGATGGTATTGCTGACGTCCGTGTCTGCGGAGAGCAGCGCCTCCTCGGTCGTCGCCGGACGGCGCCTGCTGGACGATTCCCGCTATGGCGCGGAAATCCCCGGCCGCTCGATCCGCCTCTTCACCCAACTCGATGCGCGGCTGGCACTGGCCGATTTCCTGGCCCTGATGCGGCCGCGGGCAGGCTAGCGGGCGATCTCGATCCGATCGTCCACAACCCGCACCTCGTAGACATTCATCGGCGCCTTGGCCGGCGGGGTCATCGCGTGGCCGGTTTCCAGATATAGGTGTGCATGCGGTCCATCTGGGCCTGTCGGTCCTTGTTGTGCAGAAGGGACATCAATTTGGCGGCGCATCGACCGCTCGGGCGCGGTGGACGGCGGCTGGTCGACCACCCGGATGATCAACAGCCGCTTTGCCGGCTGAGATCGTCGCGCAGCGCGCTCTCGTCCCGGTCCAGCGCGTCGAGAGTCGCCAGCGCCATGGCGCGATAGGCCGGCAGCAGTTCGGGCGCGTGCGAGGTCAACGCCGTCAGATGATTGCCGATCGTCTGTCGGTCGCCGCGCAGCAGCGGGCCGGACAGGGCATCGATCCCGCGATCCAGGCTGTTGTCGAGCGCGGCCCGGACCAGCGGCGCCAGCAGCGCGCCGGGCTCCACCACGCCGGCCGCAACCAGCGCGTCGGACGCGCCGGCGATCAGCGTTACCAGATGATTGGCTGCATGGCAGAGGGCGGCATGATAGAGGGCGCGATGCGCTTCCGCGACCTCGACCGCCACGCCGCCCAGCAGCGCGACCAGCTTGCGCGCCGCCGCGATAGAAGGCGCATCGGCCCCGGTGATGGCGAAGCGGGCGCCCTGCATCCGCGCGACTTCGGCGGCCGGATCGCCGGTGAAGGTCATCGCCGGATGGACGGCGGCGGTGATCGCGCCCTGCGCTCGCAGCGGGGCAAGCAGCGCCGCGCCGCTGCGCCCGCTGACATGGCAGATGGTGGCAGACAGCGGCATAGTGGCCAGATCCGCGATCACCGCCGGCAGGGCGTCGTCCGCCACCGCCAGCAGGATCAGGTCGCAATTGGATGACAGCGAAGTTGACAGGGCAACGGCCTGCGCACGGCCAATCGCCTCGAGCGCAGCGGCGGCATGATCCGGATTGCGACCCTGCACCAGGATCGGCGCAGCGCTGTGCGGCGCCAGTGCCAGCCCCAGCGCGCGCGCGACCCGGCCGGTGCCGATGAGGCCGATCTGGCGATAGGCGGGATGCTCGGTCATGGCGCGCCTATATCCCGGCCGGTGCGGCTACTCTAGCCCGGATTGGTGGCGGTCACGATCCAGGCGGCGCCGTCGATCAGGATCGCGGTCTCGCCGGGCCGCGCGGCGAAGGCCTGGCGTACCGCCTGGGCGGCGCGATCCCGCACATCGGCAGGCTGATCGGCGAGCGCGCGGGAGAGCGGGCCGACCTCGAACGCCATGGCGAGGGCATCGTCCAGCGCCGCCTCGCGATTTGCGCCCTGGCCGAAGGGGATGACGCCATCGATCGGGGCTAGGTCGATTTCGGCAAAGCCGGCGTCGGTCAGGATGCGCGTTACCCGTGCCTGATCGCCAAAGGAGAAGGGGCCGGGCGCTTCGGGGTCGGGCGGCGCCAGCGGCGGCACGATGTCGCGGATCGCGCCCATCGGCAGGCGCACCCAATCATTGTCCGCCGCCGCCCGCCAGCAGACGAAGGCGATCCGTCCGCCCGGCCGCAGCCAGCGCCGCATATGCGCAAAGCTGACCACGGGATCGTCGAAGAACATCACGCCGAAGCGGGAGAAGAGCAGGTTGAAGCCGTGGGTGGTCAATGTCGCGCTGCCGGCATCGGCCAGGGCGTAGCGGATCGGCAGGTCGGCGGGCTGCTGCGATCGGGCGAGCGCGATAAGCGGCCCGGAAATGTCGAGGCCCAGCACTTCACCGGTTGCGCCGACCTGGCGGGCAAGGGCGATGCTGCTGGTGCCCGCGCCGCATCCCACGTCCAGCACGCGCTCGCCCGGCTGGACCGCCGCCGCCGCGATCGCCGCATCGCCAAAGGGGGCGAGCATGGCGTCGAGCCGCTGCCGATGCGTGACCCAGCGTTCGCCGCTCGATCCGTTCCAGTCCGACACCTGATAGACATTGGGCTGCGCCATCTTCTTTCCCTTTTGCGAATCGTTCGCAAAAATCTAATGGCTGGCGATCAACTTGCAAGAGCGGCTGATTACCAGATGACGCGACAGGCGATCAGGTCGTCAATTTAGCTGTCACTCAAGCCCAATATATCGCCATAGACCAGATGTTATGCTCGCCGAGCAACGGCGCGCCACGGGTGATGGCTGGCATCGCTGGCCATCGATCCGTTGCACGCGGCGGGATTGAGGCGCATGATGCTCAGGCACTTTCCGACTGAGCCATATCCACAGCGGTGCGCACCATCGTGCGCAGGTCCAGCATGGCCTGTGCGCCGGCTCTGGCGGCTTCGGCCGGCGTCAGGCCGAAACAGGTCTTGCGATGACCCGATATGACGCCGGAAAAGAGCGCGGCCTCCAGCGGCGCGACATCCCGGCCCAGGATCGCGCGGAGCAGACCGCCGCTGGTGCGGCCGCGCCGATAGCGCAACTGGGGGGCGAAATCGCGCAGGTCACCATCGCGTGCGGCGGCCAGCATCAGTTCGTCGATCGCCGGCAGGATGCGGTCGTTGCGGGGCGGGGGATTGGAATAGCGCGCGAGCAACTGCTCGTCGGTCAATGTCACTGCCTCCGGCACGGTGCCGCCGCCCGATTCCACCGCCTTGCGATAGATCATCTCGAACGCCGCGCGGACCAGTTCGGCGCTGGACCGGAAATTATAGGAAACGACGCCCAGCGTCAGGCCGGCCCGCGCGGCGACGGCGCGATGGGTCAGGGCCGCCATGCCCTCCTGCGCCAGCACATCGGCCGCCGCCTCGGCAATCTGTTCCATCGTGCCGCTGCTGATCGTCTGTTCGGGCAGGGCAAGGTCGGCCTGTTCGCGGGCAAACTGACGCCAATGGCCGGCACGCACCGGGCGCCCGCACAGCCAGTCGTTCCAGCCGGCGCACAGCTCTTCCAGCCCGGCGCGGTCGACCGGCCGGCGCCAGCGCATCAGGTGCAGCGTCGCTTCGCCATCGAACAGATAGGCGGTGAAGGCGCCTCGGCCCGGATGGTCGCAGCGCGCGCAGACCTCTTCCCAGAAATTGCGCCACATCGCCGTCCAGCGTTGGGCGACCGGGCCATAGCGATCCTCGCGCGCAGCGATCAGCTGGCATTCGCGCCAGACGAAGGCCAGGCGGCGTTCCTCCTCGCACCATTGGTCGATCAGGGCGGCGAGCAACGGCCCGAAGGCGTTACGCGACAGGGGCGCGACCCCCTCCAGTTCCGCCAGCCGCGCCGCGCACCAGCGTTCCGAATCGCGCTGGGCCTGTTCGTGACTGGATAGAAACAAATGTTTCAGTGATCCGAAGTGGTGATAGATTCCGGATACGGGGGTCTGGGCCAGGCGGCTGATCGCGCGGGCCGATGTGCCGCTCGCGCCATCGCGTTCCCATATGTCGAGAACGGCCTCGATAAGCCGCTCCATCGCGCAGATTTCCGATGTTTTTTTCGAATTTGCAGCCGTCCCCATAACGTCCTTTATGCCATATCCCGCCGAACTGGCAAAGGCTGCGTCGGGGCGATATCCGTGTCTCGCCGCTGTCATATTGCCGCTGTTCCTGTCATCGAACTGAGATACATATGTAACTGCGGATGCATACAGACGTTCTAACTGCCCCTCCGAATTCAACATCATTCGGGGGATACGCATCATGAAATGTTCGTCTGTCCTGCGCCGTCGCGCACTCATTCTGGCCGGCACCATGCTGATGGGGGCGGGGCTGATGGGGGCGGGCTTCGCGGCCCCGGCCCATGCGGAGGACGCGCCGCTTGACGAAGGGGATGCCGGCCTTGGTTCGATTGTCGTCACCGCGCAGAAGACCGAGACCAATCTGCAGAAGACGCCGATCGCCATTTCGGTGCTGGGCAGCGATGATCTCAAGGCGCGCAGCGTGGTGAGCCTGAAGGATCTGGGCGACGGCGCTGTGCCCTCGCTGCGCATCGCCCCCTTCGCCTCGCGCAATTCCGCGCTGACCGTCGGCATTCGCGGCATCGTGCCGTTCGACGCCAACCAGCCCAGCCGCGACGCGGGCGTCGGCATCTATATTGACGGCGTCTATCTCGGCCGGTCGCAGGGGCTGGGCACGGCTTTGTTCGACATCGAACGGATCGAGGTGCTGAAGGGGCCGCAGGGCACGTTGTTCGGCCGCAACTCGACCGGCGGCGCGCTCAGCATCGTCAGCAGGAAGCCGAGCGGCGAGTTTCACCTCAGCCAGGCCATGGGCGTCATGAACTATGACGGCTACAAGGTCGAAACCCATCTCGACCTGCCCAGCTTCGCCAATCTCAGCGTCAAGCTGGACGCGCTGGTCACCAAGCGCGGCGGCACCACCGACAATCCGATGACGGGCGAGGAGGATTATAACCAGCTCGACCAGCGCGGCATGCACGGCGCGATCCTCTGGGAACCGAGCAGCCGCTTCTCCGCCCAATATGATTTCGACACCTCCTACGACGCCAGCACGCCCTATTATTTCCAGATGCTGGGCAAGTCGGACCGTCTGCCGGTCGCGGACATGGTCGAGGTCCAGCCCGATCGCGCCAGGACCGCCGATATCGGCGTGCCGATCCAGAAGAGCATCGGCAAGACCCATGGTCATGCGCTGCATATGGACTGGCAGGTCGCCGATGGCATCAACCTGCGCTCCATCACTTCCTATCGCGAACTGAGCCAGAGCCAATATGACAATGGCGGCGCGCATCAGGGGGCCTTCGCCCCCTATGCCAAGTTTGCGCGCTACAGCCTCGCGGGTCTCGAACAGAATCAGTTCAGCCAGGAAGTGCAGTTGGTGGGCTCGCTCTCGCGCGTCGATTTCGTCGCCGGCGCCTATTATTATCATGAAAAGGGCGAGGATTGGGCCTGGGCGCCCTACACCATGCAGTGGGGCGCAACTGCGGCCGACGCGCCGACCCGCCTGCCGACGCTGGAAGCCGGCCAGGTCACGCCCTATCCCGACCGTGCCAGCGACGCCAAGGCGGACAGCTTCGCCCTCTATGGCCAGGCGACCTGGACCCCGGCGATCCTCGACGATGCGCTGCACCTGACCGGCGGCGCGCGCTATACCCGCGACAAGAAGAGCGGCGACCTGTTCAAGGTCAATGGCGTCGACAAGGATTTCCGTTTCGACATTTCCAGCAGCCGGATCGACCCGACCGTCACTCTGGCGTTCGACGCGACCGACAATATCCATCTCTATGGCAAATGGGGGACAGCCTATCGCGCCGGCGGCGCCAATTCCCGCTCCGTCACCTATCGCGCCTATAAGCCCGAAGAGGTCGAAACCTCCGAAATCGGCTTCAAGGGCGAGTTTCTCGACCGTCATGTCCGGCTGAACCTCGCCGCCTACAAGACGATCTACAAGAATCAGCAGATCGACTTCAACGCGGTGCTGTCCGAAGTGCCGGGCGGCCCGACCCGCACCACGATCGAGACCGTCAATGTCGACGGCCATGGCACGATCAAGGGCTTCGAGGCGGATCTGGTGGTCATGCCGGTCGAGGGGCTGACGCTGACCGCCGCCTATGCCTATACCAAGGGCGATCTGGCACAGGCGGCCAACCCCTTTGCCGGCAATGCGCTGCAGACCGTGTTCGTGGTCTACACGCCCAAGAACGCCTTCAGCGGCGCGATCGACTATAGCCTGCCGCTCGACTGGGCGACGCTGCGCGCCCATGTCGATGCCAATGGCGGCGATGGCTATCATTCCCAGTCCAGCGACGCGGCGCTGACCGACTCTTCCTTCCTGGTGAATGCCCGCCTGTCGCTCGCCGACATCACGCTCAAGGGCGACGCCAAGCTCCAGATTTCGGCCTGGTCGCGCAACCTGTTCAACGAACAGCACACATTCTTCCAGACCGGCTCCTCGTCGCTGCAAATGGGCATTTTCAACGAACCGCGCACCTATGGCCTGGAAGCCACGGTGCGCTTCTAAAATAGAGGGAGAGAGAAAAGATCATGCGCAAGATGATGATCCGCGCCGCGCTGGCGGCGCTGCCCCTGACGATGCCGGCCGCAGCCTTCGCCGGCACCATCGCCGATCCGGTGGTGGAACGGGTGGCGCCCGACAAGCTGGCGATCCGCTGGCAGGATGCCGATCCGGTCGATCTGTTGCAGGCCGATCGCCCCGATGCCCCCATTGCCAGCGCCACGCTGGTGGCGGCCAGGGACAAGGACGGCGTGCAGGAGGTGCAGGTGGCGCCGGGCACCCGCCCCTATTTCCTGTTGCGCGACAGCAAGAGCGGCGCGGTGACGCGCGTGGCCGAGCGTGTGCTGGTGATGGAACAATCCTCCAACTTCCGCGATCTGGGCGGCTATCCGGCGGCTGGCGGCAAGCATGTCCGCTGGGGCCGGATCTACCGCTCGGGTGGGCAGGCGATGCTGACCCCGGCCGACGTGGCGCAGGTGAAGGCGCTGGGCGTCGCCAATCTGGTCGACCTGCGCTCCGACGAGGAACGGCTGTTCGCGCCGACCAAGCTGGACGGCATTGCCTATAATGCTGTCGGCTATTCGATGGCCGCAATGATGCAGGGCATGAAGTTCGACCCCAAGAATATGGACATGGCCAAGCAGGCCGAAGCCTATGCCGGCACTTATCGCGGCATGGCGACCCAGTTGAAGCCGCAACTGCGTATCGTCTTTGCCCGCCTGCTGTCGAAGGACGGGCCGCTGCTGTACAATTGCTCGGCCGGGCAGGACCGCACCGGCTTTGTCAGCGCGATGATCCTGTCGGCGCTCGGCGTGCCGCGCGATGTCATCTATCGCGACTATGTGCTCTCGACGCCGTCGCGCCGCCCGGAATATGAAGTGCCGCCGATGAGCGATGCCGTCGCGCAGAGCAGCCCGATCGCCGGCATGTTCGCACAGATGCAGAAGGGCGGAGCGATGGCCAAGGCCAATCCGCTGGTGCTGCCCGACGGCACGCCCTTCCTGACCTATGCCTTCGCCGAAATCGACCAGAAATGGGGTTCGGTCGATGCCTATCTGGCCCAGGAAATCGGCCTGACGCCGGTGGACATTGCCGCGCTGCGCACCACCTATCTGGAATAAGTATCGCTTATTCCAGATCGGCATGAAGGGCGCGGCGGGATTCATTATCCCGCCGCGCCCGCAAGGCGCTAGGAGGCTGGAAAAGGGTGCGCTATCCTTGTCCCACTTTCTGGAGGCCATATGATTTTCCGTTCGATCGACCCGGCCAGCGACACGTTCCTGTGGGAAGGGGAGGCGGCCGATGCCGCGACCTGTGCGGCGGCCGTGACGCGCGCCCGCGCCGCCTTTCCGGCCTGGGCCGGGCTGCCGCAATCCGCGCGCGAGGATCATGTGCGGCGCTACAAGGCGCTGCTGTCGGACCGCAGCGATGCCTTTGCCAAGGCGATTGCGCGCGAGACCGGCAAGCCGCTATGGGAGGCGAAGACCGAAATCGCCTCGATGATCGGCAAGGTCGACATTTCGATCGCGGCGCAGGCGGAGCGCGCCGGATCGCGCGAGCAGGCGACCCCGTTCGGCCGGGCGGTGCTGCGCCACAAGCCGCATGGCGTGATGGCGGTGCTTGGCCCCTATAATTTCCCCGGCCATCTGCCCAACGGCCATATCGTGCCGGCGCTGCTGGCGGGCGATGTGGTTATCTTCAAGCCATCGGAACTTACCCCGCTGGTCGGCGAACTGATGGCGCAGGCGTTTCGCGACGCGGGCCTGCCCGATGGCGTCTTCACCTTGTTGCAGGGTGGGCGGGACACCGGCGCGGCATTGATCGCGCAGGATATCGACGGTCTGTTGTTCACCGGATCGGCGGGCGCGGGCGCGCATTTCGCGCGCGTGATGGCCGACCGGCCGGGCGTCATCCTGGCGCTGGAGCTGGGCGGCAATAATCCGCTGGTCGCCTGGGACGGCGATGCGCAGGCGGTCGCCTCGATCATCGTCCAGTCGGCCTTCATCACCGCGGGCCAGCGCTGTTCCTGCGCGCGCCGGCTGATCGTGCCGCAGGGCGCGGCGGGCGACGCGATCCTCGACGCGACGGTGGCGCTCGCCCGGCGGCTGACGATCGGTGCCTGGGACAGCCAGCCTGAGCCTTATATGGGCGCGCTGATCTCGGCTGAGGCGGCAGCTCATGCCAGGGCGCGCCATGCCGCGCTGCTGGCGCTGGGCGGGGGCGAATTGTTGCCGCTGGAGCAGCCGGCAGACCTCGGCGCGGCCTTCCTGACGCCGGGCATCATCGACATGACCGGGGTGAGCGCCCCCGACGAGGAGATTTTCGCGCCGCTGTTGCAGGTGACCCGCGTCGCCGATTTCGACGCCGCGATCGCCGCCGCCAACGCGACCCGCTATGGCCTGGCGGCTGGGTTGGTGTCCGCCGATGATGCGCTGTGGGACCGGTTCCTGCTGGAAAGCCGCGCGGGCGTCGTCAACCGCAACCGGCCGACCACCGGTGCCAGCGGGGCGATGCCGTTCGGCGGTCTGGGTGCATCGGGCAACCACCGCCCCAGCGCCTATTATGCCGCCGATTATTGCGCCTATCCGGTCGCCAGTTTCGAGGCGGCGCAGGTGCTGGATCTGACTGCCGATATCAAGGGGCTGGCGGGCTGATACATGCGCCCGGTCGGGAATTACTAGATGACGCAAGACAATATCGGCTTGGCACGGATGATGACATGACAGCGATTGCCATTCTGCTATGGCTTTGGATATGTCGTCCTATCGCCTGATTCCGAGCGCCGTCGAAAAGCCTTGGGGACGCAGGGATTTGCCTGCGCGCTTTGGGTTGAATGCCGATCGTCGCGTGGGCGAGATCTGGTTCACGGCGGACGCGGACCTGCCTCAGCCGCTGTTGGTCAAATATCTCTTCACCAGCGAGAAATTGTCGGTGCAGGTCCATCCCGACGATGCCCAGGCGCAGGCCATGGGGCTGGCTGGCGGCAAGTCGGAATGCTGGTATGTGCTGGCAACCGAAGGGGACGCTCGGCTGGGCATCGGCCTGACCCGGACGGTCGATGCCGATGCGCTGAAGGCTGCCGCACTGGATGGATCGATTGAGGAATTGATCGACTGGAAGCCGGTAAAGCCGGGCGATTTCTATTATATTCCGGCAGGTACGATCCACGCCATCGGCGGCGGGATCACCCTCGTCGAAGTGCAGCAGAATAACGACGTGACCTATCGCCTGTTTGATTATGGGCGCCCCCGCGAACTGCATCTGGATGCCGGCATGGCTGTTAGTGAGCCCGTACCCTATGACCGGCTGGCACAGCATGTGACCAACGACAGCGCCGCTATGCTGGTGGAGGAAACCGGCGCCCCCTTCACGCTCGAAAATCTGGTGCATGAGGCTGGCGAAAGGGTTCTGCAGGATCAGGGGCCGTTCTGGTTCATCCCGTTGCAGGGGAGTGGGCTGATCGACGGTCAGCCCTGGATGGCGGGCGAGTGCTGGCTGATCGAAGATCAGGCGGACATCGCGGTCGAACACCGGTTGCACGCCCTACTGGCGCGACCCGTCGCCTGAACGGCGCACCCATTCCACAATCTGGAACGCATTGGCGCTCGATCCGCCGGACGGCTTAACGCGACCGGCGCGCCCGGATTCGCGGTGAAGCGTCTGGTGACGTATAATGATCCACATGATGGAACCATGGTCCGTTATGGCAACGGTTCATCGATGATATAGCTCGATTTGTCGCAAAGAGAGCGCCATCTCTACGTGTCCATATATAGATATAAAGACCCAATATATGGGATATCAAAGGGTTGTCGCGGCGGGGTCTGGTCGCGGTCGACCTCAAACCCGTGCCCAAACGGGGGGGCACGCATAGGGAGGATGTTTAAGTGAGGTTTTCCAATTATCGCGCCTTGTTGTCGACGTCGGCCGTCGCCGCCGTCCTGCTGGGCGCCATGCCGGCCGCGGCACAAGACCAGCAGCAGTCCGAACAGCCCCAGCAGGCGCCCGAAGCGAGCAGCGAGGATATCGTCGTCACTGGTATCCGTTCCAGCCTTCAGGGCGCGCTCAACGCCAAGCGCAATGCAGCCCAGGTTCTGGACGCCATCTCGGCCGAGGATATCGGCAAGTTCCCGGACAAGAATGTCGGTGAAGCGCTGCAGCGCGTGACCGGCGTCCAGCTGACCCGTTCCGACGGCGAAGGCTCCGGCATCACCATCCGTGGTGCCGATCCGTCACTGAACCGCGTTGAGATCAACGGCGTCACCGCCCTGTCCACCACCGTGGGCGGCGGCCGCGACGTCGATTTCCGCGATCTGCCCTCCGAATTCGTCAACCGCCTGGAAGTGGTGAAGTCGGCCACCGCCGACATGACCGAAGGCGGCGTCGGCGGCACCGTGCGCGTCATCACCCGCCGGCCGTTCGACAATGGCGGCAAGCCCTATCTGGCCGGTTCCGCCCAGGCCATCTATGCCGATATCGGCGACCATATGGACCCGCGCCTGGCGCTGATCGGCAGCGACACCTTCGCCAATGGCACGATCGGCGTGTTGGTGTCGGGCACGTTCGAGAACCGCAATGTCGAAAGCCATCAGGCGCGCACCACCGGCTGGGTCCAGCTGGACAGCGATCCCAATACGGCCGGCATGCAGGCCTATGACCTCAACAATGACGGCGTCGGCGATTTCTTCCCCGACATTCCGCGCTATGTCATCAACCGCCTGGAAACCCGCCGCTATGCGCTGAACGGCATCCTGGAATGGCGCCCGAGCGACGATTTCAAGGCCTATGTCGAAAGCAACTGGACCAAGTCGATCCAGTCGGTGACCTCGCAATATCTGCAGACCGGCACCAGCGGCGGCATCGTCGACACGGAAAACACCATCATCGGCCCGGACAATACGGTCGAATATCTGGTGATGACCAACAATACGTCGAAGGCGCAGACCAGCCAGCTGGGCGTGTCCTATCGCAACATTCTGGGCGACATCAAGCGTACCACCTATAATGTCGCGCTGGGCGCCGACTGGACGACCGGCAACCTGACGCTGACGCCGAAAATCTCGCTGTCCAAGGCCAAGGCCTATAATAACGAGATCAACGCGACCGCAGCCGTCACCGGCATGTCCAGCCTGATCGTCGACTATAGCAACGGCCAGAATGCGCCGAACATCATCCTGCCCAATGATCCGACCACCACGGCCGGCATCAACCAGCTGACCGTGCTGCGTCGTCCGCGCTATGACGACCAGACCGAGAAGATGGCCAAGCTGGACGCGGAATATAAGACCGACGGCGGCCTGTTCACCTCGTTCAAGATCGGTGGCCAGTATCGCGACCTGACGGTCAAGAGCCGCTTCTACACCCGCACCACGACGCTCAATGGCTTCAGCGATCCGGCGGTGCAGGCACAGATCGACAGCATCGTCAGCGGCAATGCGGCGCTCGGCACCTCGCCCTTCTTCCACACCGGCAATCTGGGCTTCACCGGCGATTATAGCGGCTGGCTCAACATGACCCAGGGCGTGGCCGATGCGGTCGGCATTCCCGATCCGTTCGCGGAAGGCGGCTGCCCGGCCAATGCCGACGGCACCTGCCAGGTCTATACCGACACCTGGAAGGTCGGCGAACGCAATCTGGCCGGCTATGGCCAGGCCAGCTTCGCCTTCGACGTCGGGGCCGTGCCCGTCAGCGGCGTGATCGGCGCCCGCGTCGTCAATACCAAGGTCAACACCTCGGGCTATCTCAGCACCGGCGGCGTGATCTCGCCCGTATCCTATGACAGCAACAGCACCGAATTCCTGCCCTCGATCAACATGAAGGCGGAACTCATCCCCAACAAGCTGATGGCGCGTGCGACCGCGACCGAAGTGATGGCCCGTCCGCTGCCGCAGCAGCTGGCACCGCGCTTCACCATCGACGTCGTTGGCCTGTCGGGTTCGCGCGGCAACCCGAATCTGCAGCCGTTCCGCGCTCGCCAATATGATGCGGGCCTGGAATATTATATCAACCGCACCAGCTTCGCGTCGGTCACCTATTTCCGCAAGGAAATCAGCTCGTTCATCCAGAACACGACCGAACCCTACACCGATGCCAGCGGCGTGACCTACACCATCACCGTGCCCACCAACGGCACGCAGAAGGTGACGATCAACGGCGTGGAGGCCGGCGCGCAGATCGCGTTCGACTTCATCGACGTGCCGGTGCTCAAGCAGATGGGCGTGGTCGCCAACTATACCTATTCCAAGGATAGCGGCTACGAAGGGAAGGATTATTTCACTGGCGATTCCCTGCCCTTCCAGGGCCTGTCGCGCCATGCCTACAATATCTCGGCCTATTATGAAGATGACGTCGTCAGCCTGCGGGGCGCCTATAACTGGCGGTCCAAATATCTGATCACGGCGCAGGGCCGCGGTAACAATCCCGAGTTTGGCGAAGCCTATGGCCAGCTCGACGCGTCGCTCAACGTCACGCTGATGCCGGGCATCTCGATGTTCCTGGAAGGCGTCAACCTGCTCGACGCGACGCGCAAGGAAAATGCCAACAGCGTCGAACGCCGCACCATCATCGAGACGGTCGGCCGCCGCGTCTATGGCGGTATCCGATTCAAGCTCTGATTGGCGCTCATGGCCTGGCCTCCCCCAGGTCATGAGACAGGCTGCGGGTCGGGACATGCCCGACCCGCAGCATCATGTTTTCAAGATCAAGCGGGACAGGTCGCCATGTTCTCTCGCCGCACCCTTCTTGCATCGCTGGCCCTCGCGCCGATCGCCGGCCCCTTGAACGCTGCGGCGCGGGAGCCGCTCTGGCGCGACGATTTCCGTCATGGCCTCAAGCAATGGCAGCTCGAGGCGGTGGGCGACGCGCGCGTGACCGCGCAGGACGGGCTGCTCGACATCGTCGCGCCCAGGGGGCTGACGCTCTGGTTCCGTCAGGCGCTCAAGGGCCCGGTCGCGATCCGCTATGATGTGCGCGCCGTGTCGGACGGCGGCCCCTATGACGAGGTCAGCGACGTCAACGCTTTCTGGATGGCGTGCGACCCGGCGGCGCCCGGCGGATCCGCGCTCGGCCGCACGCGCAGCGGCACGTTCGAGGATTATGACAGCCTCCAGACCTATTATGTCGGCATTGGCGGCAACCGGAACAGCACCACGCGGATGCGCCGCTATGTGGGGGAGCCGGGCCATCGCCCGCTGCTGCCGGAACATGACCGCACCGACAAGGCGGCGATGCTGGTGCCCAATCAGTGGTTTTCGATCGGCCTGATCGCCAACGGATCTCATATCGTGGTGGAGCGGGACGGGGCGACCCTGTTCACGCTCGACGATCCCGATCCCTATCGCAGCGGCCATTTCGGCCTGCGCACGACGCAGAGCCATCTCCAGGTCCGCAACTTCACCATCACCAAGATCTGAACAACATAAAAGGGAGAGCAAAGTGGATATCAGGGCGGGGATCAGCCGGCGCGACAGCCTGAAGGCGGGATTGATGGCGAGCGCGACCGCGCTGCTGCCGGGCGCGGCGCAGGCGGCGACCAGTGCGCGCAGCGGCGCGATGCCGGAAACCCCGGTGCGCTGGATCGACGATGCCGCCCCGCCGCTCTCGCTCGGCCAGACGTTCGGCGTGCCATGGCCGCGCGGCGTGCTGCGCGCGGGCAAGCCGCTGTCGGTACAGGGCGCCGATGGCACCGCTCTGCCCTCGCAGCACTGGACGCTGGCCACCTGGCCCGACGGTTCGATCAAATGGACCGCCCATGCGCTGCCCGCCGGCACCGGCCAGCCCGGCGCGCTGCGCGTGGTACCGGGCAAGCCGGCCGCGCCGCAGGCACCGGTGCTGGTGCGCGAACTGGCCGACCGGATCGAGATTCAGGTCGGGGCGCTGCGCTGGAGCATCGGCCGCTCGGGCAATGCCATCATCCAGTCGGCGCAGCAGGGCGGCCGCACTGTCGTTGGTCCCCTGACGCTGGTCGCCAGCGTCGACAGCGCGCCGGAGGGCGGCACCCGCACGCCCTTCACCGGCCGCATCACCAGCGCCACGGTCGAGCAGAAGGGGCCGGTCCGCGCCGAGGTCAAGCTGACTGGCGTGCATGAGGGGCAGGGGCGACAGATATTGCCCTTCACCCTGCGCCTCTACGCCCATGCCGGCGGCGACCATCTGCGCATCGTCCACAGCTTCATCTTCGATGGCGATCCGGCGAAGGATTTCATCAGCGGCATCGGCCTCACCGCCGCCGTGCCGATGGCGGGCGCCGCGCATGACCGTCATGTCCGCCTCGCCACCGCCGATGATGGCCTGTTCAGCGAAGCGGTGCGGCCGCTCACCGGCCTGCGCCGCGATCCGGGCAAGGCGGTGCGTGCCGCGCAGATCGCCGGCAAGGCGGTGCCGATGGACGCGATGGCGCCGGGCGTCGCCAAGCTGCTCGATCGCATCCCGACCTGGGGCGATTTCGACCTGACCCAATTGTCGGCCGACGGTTTCTCCATCGCCAAGCGCACCCAGGACGGCCATGCCTGGGTCGATTCCGTCGCTGGCAGCCGGTCGCAGGGCCTGGGCTATATCGGCTCGCCCCAAGGCGGCGCGGCGATCGCCACCCGCTATTTCTGGCAGCGCCACCCGTCCCAGATCAGCATTCGGGACGCCGAAAGCGACATGGCGACGCTGACCGCCTGGCTCTGGTCGCCCGATGCCAAGCCGATGGACATGCGCTCCTATCGCGGCGTCCTGGGGATGGAGGGTTATGACGCCCAGAATGAAGGGCTCGACATCACCTATGAGGATTATGAGCCCGGCTGGGATGCCGCGACCGGCGTTGCCCGCACCAGCGAGCTGACCCTCTGGGCCTGCGCCGCCACCCCCTCGGCCGATGCGCTGGCCGCCATGGCACAGGCGAACGCCGTGCCGCCGCAGCTGATGGTGACGCCCGACCGCATCCATGAAGCCGGGGTGTTTGGCATCTGGAGCCTGCCGGACCGCTCGACGCCCATGAAGGCGCGGATCGAGGACCAGAATACAAATCTCGTCGACTTCTATGTTGGTGAGGTCGATCGCCGCCGCTGGTATGGTTTCTGGAACCATGGCGACATCATGCACACCTATGATTTCGACCGGCATGTCTGGCGCTACGACATTGGCGGCTTCGCCTGGGACAATAGCGAGCTTTCGCCCGACCTGTGGTTCTGGACCAGCGTGCTGCGCACCGGCAATGCCGCCGCCTTCCGCTTTGCCGAGGCGCTGACCCGGCACACCGGCGAGGTCGACGTCTATCATCTCGGCCGGTTCAAGGGGCTGGGCACCCGCCATGGCGTCCAGCACTGGAGCGACAGCAGCAAGCAGCCGCGCGTCAGCAATGCCATGTATCGCCGCATCTTCTATTATCTGACCGCCGACGAGCGCGCCGGCGACCTGATGCGCGATCTGGTCACGTCCGACCTGGCGCTGGAGCATGTCGAGATCGGCCGCAAGGTGCCGGGGGCCGAGCGCACGCCGCTGCCGGCGGGGGTCATTGACCTCAGCTTCGGCACCATGTGGTGCTCGGTCGCCTCGGCCTGGCTCACCGAATGGGAGCGGACCGGCGACAAGAAGTGGCGCGAACGACTGCTGAACGGCATGGATAGCATCGGTCGCCTGAAATATGGCTGGCTGGCGGGCAGCGCGCCCTATGATCTCAAGACCGGGCGCTTCATGGGCGCGGGGGACAAGATTTCCATCTCGCACCTCAATGCCGTGTTTGGCGCGCTGGAGGTGAATGCCGAGCTTCTCGACCTGCTCGACGTGCCGCGCTATCGCACCGCCTGGCTCGATTATTGCCGCTGGTTCAATGCCTCGCCGCAGGAGTGGAAGGCGAAATTCGACCAGCCCTTCGGTCGCCGTAACCTCAAGGAAGGCCATTCGCGCCTGACCGCCTATGTCGCGCGCGAGACCGGCGACAAGGAATTGGCGGTGCGCGCCTGGAAGGAATTTCTCGGCGGCGACGCGGGCCTCGGCCTGTCGAACGGCGATCCGCGCGTGGCGCTGAAGGGGCCGGCCTATGTCCGCCCGATCGTCGAATGGCCGGACGTCTCCACCAATGCGGCGTCGCAATGGGGCCTTGCCGCGATCGAGAATCTGGCGCTCATTCCCGACGCGCTCGCTGACGCTGCCAACTGATGAAGGGCCATAAGATGAAGACGATGATGATGGGCCTGATGGCGGCGCTGACGGTGAGCGCGGCGACCCCGGCGCTGGCCAAGCCCGTGGCCGAATGGGTCGACCAGACTACCGGCCACCGCGTGCTGCGGCTGACCGACACGCCGGGCAGCGCCAGCCTCTATTTCCACCAGAACAGCTATACGCCGCAGGGCGACAAGATGGTGATCTCCACCCCCGACGGCATTTCGGTGCTGACGCTGGCGGACTGGAGCATCAGGCCGCTGGTCAAGGGCAAGGATATCCAGCTGCTCTTCACCGGGCGCAAGACGCGCACGGCCTATTATGCCAGCCACAGGCGCGACGACGGCGCGGGCGCGACGACGCTTTATGCCGCCGACATCGACAGCGGCAAGGTGCGCAAGATCGCGACCGTCGATCGTGGTTCGATCGGCTCGATCAATGCGGACGAGACGCTGCTGCTCGGCCAATGGGCGGCGAGCGACAAGCCGCTCCAGCCCGACGGCACCCAGAAGCGCGCCGCGCCCGAGATCAAGCAGCAGTTCGGCCAGGCCAATTATGCCGCCAACGGCCCGGACGGAAAGCCGCTCAGCTTTGCCGAGGCGAAGGAAGTGCGCCTCAATGAACGGCTGGAAGCGCGCATCCCGATGGAGATCTTCACCATCGACATCCGCACCGGGGAGCGCAAGGTGGTGGTCGCCTCGACCGACTGGCTCAACCATATCCAGTTCTCGCCGACCGACCCCGGCCTCATCATGTATTGTCATGAAGGCCCCTGGCACAAGGTCGACCGGATCTGGACGATCCGCACCGACGGCAGCGGCCAGCAACTGGTCCACAAGCGCAGCATGAACATGGAAATCGCCGGCCACGAGTTCTTCTCGCCCGACGGCAAGTGGATCTGGTATGATCTGCAGACCCCGCGTGGCGAGGTGTTCTGGCTCGCAGGCTATGAGCTGGCGACCGGGCATCGCCAATGGTTCAAGGTCGACCGCAACCAATGGTCGGTCCATTACAACCAGGCGCCCGACTTGAAGCATTTCTCCGGCGACGGCGGCGACAGCGAAATGGTCGCCCATGCGCCCGACGGCAAATATCTCTATCTCTTCACGCCCCAGGCTATTCCCGACGTTGCCGGCATCCATGCCGACAATGCCGCCGACCTGATCGCGCCGGGCACCTTCGGCGTCGAGAAGATCGTCGACATGCGCAAGCATGACTATCGGCTGGAGCCCAACATCACCTTCACGCCCGACGGCAAATGGATGATCTTCCGCTCCAACATGGATGGCGCGCCGCAAATCTACGCGGCGGAGATTGCCAAGACGGCGGGCTGATCGGCGCGGGACGATGCCGGTTCAGTCGGCATCGTCCTCGCTGTGCATGATGTCGGCGCGGGTGATGGTGCCGCCCTGGCTGTGGACCACGGCCAGCCGCTTGCGGCCCTTGTCGCGGAAGCTGATCTCGCCGCTGTCGATCGCGGGATCGGCGATCATGATGAGGGCGTCGAACACGCCGCGCGCCTCGCGCAATTCGCTCAGGATCGTCAGCAGCTCGTGGGACGTGATGCGCGTGCCCCCTTCGCTGTCGGGCATCTGCTTCTCGATGATCCGGTGCAACGCCTCGACGATCGCCAGCGTCGGGTGCAGTCGCTCGACCGGCACTGGCGGGGTCAGCGGCACGGCGCGAACATCGGCCAGCGCCAGATAGGGGTCGATCGCGCCGGGGCCGAAGACCTGCTCGATATTGGCAAGGGTCACGGCGTCCAGGTTGCTCGCCTCGTTGCGGGCATTCTTGACCGTGCCGGCCGAACAGCCGATCCGTTCCGCCAGCTGGCTGTCGGACAGGCCATGGGCCTTCTGGATGCGCCGCACGATGGTGGCGACCGCTTCCCGATAGATGCCGTTCGATAGCCGCGTTCCGGCCATGTCCCGCTTCTCCCGCTTCGACGTGCCCCGCCCGACAAAAATGCCGGGCCGGACGGATGTGCGCAAGACTTTGTGCGCGGCGCCCGATTTCGGCAAAGACCTTGGCGGGGCCTGCACCCTAGTCGCACCATCCATGAACCCCGATCGTCGCCGTTTTCTCCTTTCCGCTTCCGTTCTGGTCGCGGGCGCTGTTGGCACCGCGCGTGCCTCCGCGCCGGGGCCGATGCGCGCGCTGAAACCCATGGTGCCGGCCCAGCCGATCGCGCCGCTTGCCACGCCCACCCCGCCGGCGCTGGTGAAGCCCGCGCTGTTCGCGCAGGCCCGCGCGGCGCTGGAACGGCATCCGCAGATCGTCAACCGGCACCGCATGGCGCTGGTCGATTTTGCCGCGCCCTCGTCGGAGCCGCGGCTGCACATCGTCAACCTGCTGGATGGCACCACCACCTCCTATCTGGTGGCGCATGGCAGCGGATCGGACCCGGATCATAGCGGCTGGCTGGAGCGCTTTTCCAATGCGCCCGGTTCCAACGCCTCCTGTTCGGGCGCATTCCTGACGGCCGATCCCTATGTCGGGAAACATGGCCCGTCGCAGCGCTTGCAGGGGCTCGATCCGACCAACGACAATGCGATGAGCCGGGCGATCGTGCTGCATGGTGCCTGGTATGCCGAACCCACGCTGGCCGGTGCGCGCGGCAAGCTGGGGCGCAGCCAGGGCTGTTTCGCGGTCGGCGACAGCGTCCGGTCGCAGGTCATGGCCCAGTTGGGCCGGGGCAGCCTGATCTACGCGGCCAAGCTGGTCGTCTGAATTCTGCCATAAGCGCGTCGCCCCAATCGGCGCGCGGGTCCGTGCCGCCGCTTAACCCCTTTCGCGGTGGGCACCATGGCCGTCCGGGAGCGATGCTTGCATCGCTCCCGGACTTTATTTCTCGGTATTTTCCCTGAGCTCTATCCACGGCTTTGCCGAATGCGCGGCGCCAGCGTTGCTGTAGCATGCGGCCGTCTGCGACTCCGCTTTCCGGCGTCGCAGGAACAGGGGAAAAGAGGATGACGCGTTTTTCGACATTCTTGTCGGTGACCGCCTTGCTGGCGGCTGCCCTTCCGATCTCACCGGCCCATGCGGCGGCGCCGCGCGATGTCGATGATCTGGTCGGTGCGCGAGGCTCTTCGGGGGAAAATGCGCTCCAGTCGCGCGGCTATCGTGTCGCCAAGCAGAATGGCCTCACCAACTATTGGTGGAACAGCGCGAAGGACCAGTGCATCCGGGTCGTCACCTATAATGGTCGCTATGACGCGATCGACAGCGCGTCAGACGGTGATTGCGGCCATGACGGTGGCAACACGGCCGCCGCGGCCGTAGCCGGCGTTGCGGCGATCGGCCTGATCGCGGCGCTTGCCAGCCACAAGAAGAGCCATGGCGACAGTTCGGCCTAGCATGACAGCGAATATGAGCGCGGCTATCATGACGGCCTTTATGGCGGTGACTATGATCGCAACGACAGCGAAGCCTATCATTCGGGCTTTTCGGCGGGCAATGCGGAGCGGAGCAATCGCCTTGCCGCCAACAGCCAGATCGTGCGGGGCGCGCCGGCGGCGGCGCAGCGGGCCTGTGCCCGGCGCGGCGACGAGTTCCAGAATGTGCCGGCGGGCAGTTCCGTGCCGGTCAGCGTCTATCCCCAAGGTGGGGATCGCTACGAGATCATCGTCGCGTCCGGCCATTATCGCTCGCGTTGTAGCGTTACGGGCAATGGCAATGTGATGTCGATGGACCCCTACTGATCGAAAGGATGCATCATGAGGAATGCCATGATTGCGACCGTCGCGCTGTCGGCACTGGCCATGCCGGCCATCGCCCAGGCCCCGGTGCGCAGCGAGCGGGTGCAATTCGCCAGGGGGACCGCCTCCAAGGTCATCAAGGCGTCGCTCAAGGGCTATGACATGGTCGATTATCTGGTCGGCGCGCGGGCCGGCCAGACCATGAATGTCCGGCTTCAGACCAGCAACGCCTCCAGCTATTTCAACGTGATCGCGCCCGGTGCCGGGGATAGCGCCATGTTCGTCGGTTCGTCCGCCGGCAACAGCTTTGCCGGCCGCCTGCCCGCCAATGGCGATTATCGCATCCGCGTCTATCTGATGCGCAATGCCGCCCGCCGCAACGAAGTCGCCAATTATACGCTGACCGTCAGCGTGCAAGCGCTGGCGGCGACCGCGGCGCAGGTGATGCCGGCGGCGACCGGGCCGGCGCTGACGTCGGGCAACATGCCCGCTTATTGCCGGGGGGAAGTGTCCGGCCAATATGGCACTCGCCCGGCCTATGTGAAGACCGGCGCGATCGCCAAGGCGCCCGGTGGCTTCTTCATCGACGGCACGGTCGACAAGGGCAGCGAGGGGATCAAGCGCTTCCGTTGCCGCTTCGATGCGCAGCGTCGCTTCGTCGACGTGTTGGCGATGACGCCGGACGGCAAATAGCCGGGTCAGCCGCCCAGGATCAGGAAGCTCGCCCCGCTGTTGATCAGCGAGGCGAGCAGCCAGGTGCCCAACGCCGATCGGAACGCCTTGCCGGTCGATTTCCGGGTGCGGCTGCGCAGCCAGATCGTCTCGATCCGCAGATACCAGCTGATCGTCACCAGCATGATGACCAGTGCGGCGATCGCCCAGGCGACGTCGCCGAGGCGCGCCAGGATCGACGCGATGCCCAGCACCAGCGCGGCCGGCCCGGCAATATAGCATTGGGCGTAGAAGGGGCGGCGCAGCGTGTCGCGATTGAGCGCCATGCGCTGCGCCTTCAGCCGCCGCACCGCGAACATCAGCGGATAGATGGCGAAGAGGAAGGCGCGCAGCACCAGCAGGTTCATCTCCGACGCGGTGATTTCCTTGCCGATGCCGGTGGTCGCGACCTCCGGCATCTTCTGGTGCGACGCCACCTCGATCAGGTGCGACAGCAATATGGTCAGCATCAGGAACAGGGGCGGGCTCAGCATGTCGGTGAATTGCTGGTCCGGCGCATCCTCCAGTTCCTTGTCGGAATAGCGCAGCATCTGGATCGGGTGGCGGATGGTCCGCCATAGGGTGCGGGGATAGAAGACCAGCCAGCTCATCGCCTCATAGAGAAATTCTTCCAGCGACTGGAACAGGCGTAGGAAATCCATTGATGCTCCCGATCATGAGGAAGGCTGGTATCCCGCCGCCGGGGCAGGGTCTTGCCGCCGAGCCGTTCAGGCGTTGGTGCTGCCCCGGCCGAATGTTTCCCGGTTCAGTTGGGCCGGTTCAGTTGGACCGATTGAGCGTGAATCCGTCAGCCCGTTCAACGCAGGCCCGTCCAGCTCGGATGATGGCCGCGCTAGCGGTTGCTGGCGAGTTGCTGTCCGGCGCGCACCGCCGGCTTGTCCGCGGTCAGATCGTCAAGCCAGGGCAGGGCCGGTGGCGCCAGCCTGACGGTGGGGGTTGCATCCTGCGGCGTGCCCATGCTGCTTGCCGTGGCCAGTGCCACACAAATGCCGGCGCCCGCTGCGACCATTGCAGGCCAGTCTCTTACCATCGCACACAGCTCCCTCTGCTGGGCTGCGATCGGCAGGAACAGTTTCGCGATTGACGCCGCGACTCACCCGTCCGACCGCTGGAATAAGGGATGATCGCGCATTCGCGGGCATCGCGCCATAGCGGATTTTCCGGGGGTCGGGCGATCGTCCCGCTTTGGTCCGACCGCGGCTTTCGGGCGCCGCTTCACGCCATGGGATAGGGATATCCGGGGCGCTCCCTAGGGGAGAATCCCGATGGCTGGCCCGGCGTCCGCTTGGCTATGCCCAGGGATATTCAAAGGGAGGTCGCGATATGATCAGGCGCATATTCGTCACGGGTCTGCTGCTGGCGCTGGCAGGCTGTGCCACCACGCCACGGGTCAATTATGATGCCGATCCCGCGGCCAATTTCGCCAGCTATCGCAGCTATAGCTGGGCGTCGATCAATGTGCCGCAGGGCATGAACCCATTGCTGTTCCAGCGGGTGAAGGCGTCGATCGACACCGCCCTCGCGGCGCGCGGCTATAGCCAGGCTGAACCCGGCGAATTTGCCATCGGCTTTACCCTGGGCGCGCGCGACCGGGTCGAGGTGACCGATTTCGGTCCCTATGCCACTTATTATCGTCCCTGGGGCGGGTGGGCCGGCTGGGGCGGCTATCGCAATGTCGATGTGCGCAACGTGACCGACGGCACGCTGACGGTCGATATCTATGACACCGGGACGAAACAGCCGGTCTGGCATGGCACGGCCACGCAGGAGGTCAGCCGCAAGAGCCCCGACCAGGCGACAATCGACAAGGCGGTGACCGCCGTGCTCGCCAATTTCCCGCCGCCGATCAAGCCGAACTGACAGGAGGGGGCATATGGCCGAAACGCAGGAACCCAGGGGCGTGCCCATCCGCCCGGCCCGCAATGTGGGCGAGCCCGTGCCGCCCATTCCGCCGGTCGATGCGAGCGATCCCGAAGGGGCATCGACCGCCTATTCGCATTTCCGAACCGGCCTGTCGCGCCATCGCACGGGCCTGTCGGAACATCGCACCGACCTTTCCGAATATCGCACCGACCTGTCCGGGCATCGCACCGAAATGTCGATGCGCCGGACCGGCATGTCGTTCCAGCGCACCCGGATGAGCGCGGACCGGACCCTGATGTCGGAAATGCGTACGGCGCTGTCGCTGATCGGCTTTGGCTTTACCATCAACCAGGCATTCCAGAAGATGCAGGACGCGGGCAGCATCCAGAATGTCAACGCGCCGCGCAATTTCGGCGTGGCGCTGCTGGTGTTCGGCATCGTGCTGCTGGCCGGCGGGATCGTGCGCCATGTCCAGTTCGCGACCGAATTGCGGGATCGGCGCAAGATCATGACGGAGGATGGGCTGATTCACTCCGACAGCCGCTTCCCGATCTCGGTGACGCTGGTGATTGCGCTGTGTCTGCTGGCGCTGGCGCTGGCGGCGGTGCTGGGCATCGTCTTCAACATCGCCCTGCTGGGCTGAAGCGCGGGCAGGCGGGCGGGGGCTGTGCCCCGCCGCGTCTCAGCTCTGCAGCATGTCCTGCCCTTTATTATAATGGTGCCAGGCCATGATCGCGGCGGCGCCGCGATGCGGCCGCCAGGCTTCGGCAAGGTCGCGGGTCAGCTTCTCGCTCGGCCGCTCGCCCAAGCCCAATATCCGCCCGACCGCGATCTGCACCGCCAGGTCGCCGGCCGGCCAGATGTCGGGGCGGCCTTCGGCGAACAGCAGATAGATTTCCGCCGACCAGCGGCCGATCCCCTTGATCTGCACCAGTTGCGCGATCGCGACTTCATCGTCGGCGGGCAGGGCGTGGAGGTCCAATGTGCCGTCCACGACCAGTTCGGCCAGGCTGCGGGCATAGCCCTGCTTCTGCCGCGACAGGCCACAGGCGCGCAACGCATCGAAATCGCGCGCCAGCAGCGCTTCGGCTGTGCAGCCCACGCCCAGCTCCGCCTCCAGCTTGCGCCAGACCGCCGCGGCGGAGGCGACGCTGACCTGCTGGCCGACGATGGTGCGCAGCAGCGTCTCATAGCCCGGCTCGCGCACGCGCGGCACCGGATAGCCGACGCTGGCGATCGCCGCGCCGAATGCCGGCTCCGCCGCAGCGATGAAGTCCAGGCTGACGCGCAATTCTTCCGCCGTGCTTACCATGTCCGCCTGTCCAGCCCTTGATTTCGCCGTCGCTGTCGGTCAGAGCGGCGGGGATAAGTCCAAAAGGAATGGGTAGATGCCGAAGCTGATCGTGGTCAACCGTGATGGTGCCGAACAGACTGTTGAGGGGGACAAGGGTCTCTCGGTGATGGAAGTCATTCGCGACCATGGCTTTGACGAGCTGCTCGCGCTGTGCGGCGGCTGCTGCTCCTGCGCGACCTGCCATGTCTATGTCGACCCGGCCTTTGCCGACGCCCTGCCGGCGATGAGCGAGGACGAGAATGACCTGCTCGACAGCAGCGATCATCGCAACGAGACCAGCCGCCTGTCCTGTCAGGTCGTGCTGAGCGATGCGCTTGACGGCCTGCGCGTCACCATCGCGCCGGAAGACTGATTTCTTCCTACGGCCCCGTTTTTCAGGGCCTGACCCGCAACGTCGCGGCCGGCGCATCGCCGGTCAGCGGCGTGATGGTCCATGTGATGCGCTTGCCCTCCGGCACTGTGGTTGCGCCATCTTCCTGATTCTGGCTCACGATCTCTGCATCGGTGGTCAGCGTGAACGTGCCGTTCAGCGCCTTGGCGGCGGCGTCGCCCGATCCGCCGCCCATGCCGGCCGGCCCCTGGCTCTTGTCGAAACCGTTGGAAAAGCCCGGTGCCTTCACCCGCACCCGGTCCGCCCCGCGCATTTCCACCGCGACGAAGGGCAGGACGATCTGCGCGTCGATGTTGAAGGGGAAGAGGAAGGCATGGTCCAGCCTTCCGCTGATCGCATAGTCGATCGCGAATTTGTGATCGCCCAGATACTGGACCGACCGGAAGCCCTTCTCCTTGGTGAGCGCGCTCGCCATCGCCTGCATCTGCGCATCGTCGCCGCCGGCCTTGTCGAACTGGGGTTCGGCGGGCGGGGCGGGTGTCTTGCTCTGGCTCTGCGCCACCTTCTGCAGCACGGCCTCCTCGCCCTCGGGCGGGGCGACGCCTTCCAGCGGATCCTCCTCCGCATCACTGTTGAGGCCGCCCAGCGCCTTGTCCATGTCCGACGCCAATATCTCGCCCTTATAGGCAAAGGCGAAGCTGCGGTCGGCGCGGATGTCGAGCGTGGAGGTGAAGCTGCCGGGGGTCACCAGGCATCCGGGCAGCATCAGCAGCGCCGCCAGCGCGCCCGCCGCGCGGGACAATAGGACCATGGCGAACCCCCGTTCGTCTGCGCGACGATATGGGCGGGGCAGGGCGCCCTACCCACATCGCCGCAAGATGGTGCCCGGCGGCCGCTTACCGGCTGGTGGCGGCGTACAGGGCGATCGCTGCCGCATTGGAGACGTTCAGGCTCTCCATGCGCGGGCTGATCGGCAGCTTAGCGATAATGTCGCAATGCGCCATGGTGTTGTGGCGCAGCCCTTCGCCCTCGGCGCCCAGCACCAGCGCGACGCGCGATTCGCCGATCGCGTCGGCCAGCACGGTGTCGCAATCGCCGTCCAGGCCGATGCGCCAGTAACCGGCTTCGGCAATCTCTTCGAGCGCGCGGGCCAGGTTCACCACCCGCACCCAGGGCACGGTTTCCAGCGCGCCCGACGCGGCGCGGGCCAGCACGCCCGATTCGGGCGGCGCATGCCGGTCTTGCGTCACGATGCACAGCGCGTCGAAGGCGGCGGCCGACCGCAGGATCGCGCCGACATTATGCGGGTCGGTCACCTGGTCGAGCACCAGGATCGGGCGCTGGTCGTCCCGCCCCTGTTCCAGCACGTCGCCCAGCCAGACATCGTCCAGCGGCTCGACTTCGGCGACGATGCCCTGATGCGGCGCATCCGACGGCACCATCCGGCCCATGTCGGCGACGTCGGAATAGACGATCGGCAGCACGGGCGGCAGGTCGAGCGCGCCGATCGCTTCGCGCGTGCCCCATATCTTGCGCACGACGCGGTTCGGATTGGCGAGCGCAGCCGTGATGGCATGGCGTCCGTAGAAGCGGGGGAAGGCGCCTTTCGGCTTGCCGGTACGATGTCCTCTTTTCATGTTTTCGCTCTTTTCACATCACCCCATTGACAGGCAAGCCTCCATTCGCCATTGAGCCGCCTCCAGCGCGGCGGGACAGCAAATTTCCACCGCGTAGGGCACTGGACAGGTGGCCGAGTGGTTAAAGGCAGCAGACTGTAAATCTGCCCGGGTTTCCGTACGCTGGTTCGAATCCAGCCCTGTCCACCACTGCCCTCATCGGCGCGCCGCCTCTTTCGGGTTTCCGGTCCGCGCGCCGCTCCAGCCGAGCCCGTTACCGCAAGAGGAACGCCGCTTGGCCTGGGTCATTCTCGGCATTGCCGTATTCACCGAAATCATCTGGGCATTGAGCCTGAAATGGGCCGCCACCGTCGGCAGCTGGCAGGCATCGGCCGTGCCGATCGGCCTCAGCTTCCTCAACATGGGCCTTTTGGCGCTGGCGATGCGGGATCTGCCGGCGGGCACCGCCTATGCGATCTGGACGGGCCTGGGCGCCGTGGGCGTCATCATCGGCGGCATGATTCTCTATGGCGATCGGGTCAACATGGCCCAGATCGGCTTCATGGCGATGATCGTGATCGGCGTGGTCGGCACCAAATTGTCGGCCCAGGCGTGATTGCTACTCCTGATTCGCGCGACATGATTCGGCGCATGGCCTGATCGCGGGATCGGGGCGTCGCGCCGCAGGCTTATTGCCGCAGCGCAACAAAATCGGCGCAAGTCCGTTTGTCTTCGGACAAGCCCCGTTCATTCTTCCCCGGTTACGCTCTCTCCCGCATGACTCTTGATCGCCGCGACCTTCTGATCCGCACTCTGGGCGGTGTCCTCGCCCTTGGCATCCCTCGCCGCGCACTGGCGCAGGCTGACGTTGCTCGCGTCGACGCGCTGATCGCGAAGATGACGCTGGAGGAAAAGGCTGGGCAGATGACCTGCCTGGCCGACAGCTTCCGTCCCTTCAACCCACCCAACCCGGCGGCCGGCATCCAGGACGAGAAGCGCCTGGCGGACGAGATTCGCAAGGGCCGGGTCGGCTGCCTGTTCAATGGCATCGGCGTTGCCGGCGGGCGCCGCGCGCAGGAAATGGCGGTCAAGAACAGCCGCCTGGGCATCCCGCTGCTGCTGGCCGGCGACGTGATTCACGGACTCAAGACCATCTTTCCCGTTCCGCTGGGGGAGGCTTCCTGCTTCGATCCCATGCTGGTGGAAAAGACCGCGCGGGTCATGGCGGTGGAGGCGACGGCAGCCGGCCTGCACCTCACCTTCGCGCCGATGGTTGATGTCGCGCGCGACCAGCGCTGGGGCCGGGTGGTCGAGGGCGCGGGCGAGGATGTCTATCTGACCGGCCTGTTGTCGGCGGCGCGCATTCGCGGTTTCCAGGGGCGTGACCTGCGCCGCGACGATTCGCTGCTCGCCTGTCCCAAGCATTTCGCCGCCTATGGCGCGGTCGCGGCGGGCCTCGAATATGGCAGCGTCGACATCAGTGACGAAACGCTGCGCGAAACCCATCTGCCGCCCTTCGGCAAGGCCTTTGCCGCCGGGGCGCTCACCACCATGGCCGCCTTCAACGAGATTAACGGCGTGCCCGCCACCGCCGACCGCGAATTGCTGACCGACATATTGCGCGGTGAGATGCAGTTTCGCGGCTTCGTCTTCTCCGATTACACCGCCGACGAAGAACTGGTCGCCCATGGCTTTGCCGAGGATGAGCGCGACGCCGCCCGCCTCGCTGTGCTGGCCGGGGTCGACATGTCGATGCAGAGCGGCCTCTATATCCGCCACATCCCCGATCTGGTGAAGAGCGGCGCGGTGCCGATGGCGACGGTCGATGTCGCGGTGCGCCGCATCCTTTACGTGAAGACCGCGATGGGGCTGTTCGACAATCCTTATCGCTCGCTTGACGAAGAGGTTGAAAAGGCGCGCATCGGCACGCCCGCCCATCATGCACTGGCGCGTGAGGCGGCGGCGCGATCGGTCGTGCTGCTCAAGAATGACGGGGTGCTGCCGCTCGATCCCGCCGCCGGGCAAAGGATCGCGCTGATTGGTCCGTTCGGCGAGGACAAGGCCAATCTCTACGGCCCCTGGGCCTTTTACGGCGATCCCGACAAGGGCGTCGACATCGCCACCGGCCTGCGCGCGGCGATGCCCGATCCGGCGAAGCTGACGGTCGAGCTGGGTTGCGCGGTCAACGGCCCGATCAAGGACGGGATCGTCCGTGCCGTCGCGGCGGCGAAGGCGGCGGACGTGGTGATCCTGGCGGTCGGCGAATCCCAGGCGATGTCGGGCGAGGCGCAATCGCGCACGATGATCGAGCTGCCGTCCTCGCAACAGGCGCTGGCCGATGCGATCGCCGCCACTGGCAAGCCGGTCATCGTGCTGCTGCGCCATGGCCGCGCGCTGGCCCTGCATGACGGCGTCGCCAATGCCCAGGCGTTGCTGGCGACCTGGTTTCTGGGGTCGGAAACCGGCCATGCGCTGGCCGACATATTGTTCGGCAAGGTCGATCCATCGGCCAAGCTGCCGGTCAGCTTCCCCTGGGAAAGCGGGCAGGAGCCTTTCTTCTACGATCGCAAGTCGACCGGCCGGCCGACCGTGGACAATGGCAGCACCGAATATAAGGCGCGCTACGCCACCACCGACAATAGCGCGCGCTTTCCCTTCGGCCATGGCCTCAGCTACACCGATTTCGCCCTCAGCGACCTGAAGCTCTCCGACACCGCGCTGCGCTGGGACGGCGCGGTCGAGATCACCGCGCGCCTCACCAACAAGGGCAAGCGCAAGGGCAGCGAGGTGGTGCAGCTCTATATCCGCGACCGCGTCGCCAGCCGCACCCGCCCGATCCGCGAACTGAAGCGCATCCAGCGCGTCACCCTGTCGCCGGGCGATTCCACCCAGGTCCGCTTCACCCTGTCGCGCACCGACCTCGAATTTGTCGGCGCCGGCAACCGCCGCATCGCCGAACCGGGCCTGTTCGATCTGTGGGTCGGCCAGTCCTCGACCGGCGGCCTGCACGGCCAGTTCACCCTCTACGCGGCGGCGCCGACTTCTCCGCCACCAAAAGGCTGACCGCTCCGATCCACCCTCTCTCATAGGAAAATCCGATCACTGTGACGGAATCGATTCGTTTCGATCCGCTGCCGCACGGGACTACCCCTTTTCGCGCCTTGAACAGGCAGAACAGGACAGGGGAGAGAAACATGTCCACGACCCGCATTTCCACATTCGCTTTGGCGTGCGCGCTGCTCGCCAGCCCGGCGCTCGCCGCAGAAACCAAGCCCGCCGCCGCTGCGCCCGCCGTCACCGAAAAGCCCGGCGGCATGACCAACAAGGACTGGTGGCCCAAGCGCCTCGACCTCACCGCGCTGCGCCAGCATGAGGCGACCCGCGCCAATCCCTATGGTGCCGACTATGATTATGTGAAGGAATTCAACAGCCTCGACCTCGAAGCGGTCAAGGCCGACATCCGCAAGGTGCTGACCACGTCGCAGCCCTGGTGGCCGGCCGACTATGGCCATTATGGCCCCTTCTTCATCCGCATGGCCTGGCACAGCGCCGGCACCTATCGCGTCGGTGACGGCCGCGGTGGCTCGGATGGCGGCGAACAGCGGTTCGATCCGCTCAACAGCTGGCCCGACAATGTCAGCCTCGACAAGGCCCGCCGCCTGGTCTGGCCGATCAAGCAGAAATATGGCCGCAAATTGAGCTGGGGCGACCTGATGGTCCTGTCCGGCAATGTCGCGCTGGAGGATATGGGCTTCAAGACCGTGGGCTTTGCCGGCGGCCGCATCGACGCCTGGCAGCCCGACGTCGTCTATTGGGGCCCGGAAACCAAGATGATGGGCACCGAGCGATCCAATCCCGACGGTTCGCTCAAGCGCTCGCTTGCCGCGACCACCATGGGCCTCATCTATGTGAACCCCGAAGGCCCCGGCGCCAATCATGATCCCAAGGGCGCCGCCGCCGACATCCGCCGCGCCTTCGGCAATATGGCGATGGATGACGAGGAAACGCTGGCGCTGATCGCGGGTGGCCATACGTTCGGCAAGGCGCATGGCGCCAAGAAGCCGGAGGAATGCCTGGGCGCGGAACCCGCCGCCGCCGGCATCGAGGATCAGGGCTTCGGCTGGAAGAACAAGTGCGGCAAGGGCAATGCCGAGGATACGCTGACCTCGGGCCTGGAAGGCACCTGGTCCGCCACGCCGACCCAGTTCACCACCCAATATATCGACAATCTGCTGAACTTCGACTGGGTCAAGACCAAGAGCCCGGCGGGCGCGACGCAATGGATCCCGACCGATCCCGCCGCCGCGCAGATGGTCCCCGACGCGCATGTGAAGGACAAGCGGCACGCGCCGATCATGTTCACCACCGACATCGCGCTCAAGGAAGATCCCGGTTTCCGCAAGGTGCTGGAAAGCTGGCAGAAGAATCCCGAGCTGTTCAGCAAGGCCTTCGCCCGCGCCTGGTTCAAGCTGACCCATCGCGACCTGGGGCCGCAGGCCCGCTATCTCGGCAAGGACATCCCGTCCGAAACCTATAGCTGGCAGGACCCGCTGCCCAAGGCGAGCTTCGCCCCCGTCAGCGCCGCCGATCAGGCCAAGCTGAAGGCCGCTGTGCTGGCGTCGGGTCTGACCGGGCCGGAATTGGTGCGCACCGCCTGGGCCTCGGCCGCGACCTTCCGCAGCACCGACATGCGCGGTGGCGCCAATGGCGCGCGCCTGCGGCTCGACCCGCAGCGCGGCTGGGCGGTCAACGACCCGGCGGAGCTGAACAAGGTGCTGGCCAAGCTGACCGCGATCCAGAAGGATTTCGCCAAGTCCGGCAATCAGGTGTCGATGGCCGACCTCATCGTGCTTGGCGGCAACGCCGCGGTCGAGCAGGCGGCGCAGAAGGGCGGCTACAGCATCACCGTGCCCTTCACGCCGGGCCGGGTCGACGCGGCGCAGGCGCAGACTGATGTCGCCTCCTTCGCCTATCTGGAGCCCAAGGCGGACGGCTTCCGCAACTGGTATGGCCCCAGGGCGGAGGTCAGTCCGGCCGACGCGCTGGTGGACAAGGCCGACGCCCTCGACCTCACCGTGCCGGAAATGACCGTGCTGGTCGGCGGCATGCGGGCGCTGGGCGCCAACAGCGGCGGATCGAAGAATGGCGTGCTGACCACCCGTCCGGGCACGCTCAGCAACGACTTCTTCGTCAACCTGCTGACGATGGACACGGTGTGGAGCAAGTCGGCGACGCCGGGCCTCTATGACGGCAAGGACCGGGCCAGCGGCACGGCGAAGTGGACGGCGACCCCGGTCGACCTGATCTTCGGCTCCAATTCGGAACTGCGCGCCGTGGCCGAAGTCTATGCTGAGGACGACGCGAAGGAGAAGTTCGTCACCGACTTCGCCGCCGCCTGGACCAAGGTCATGAACGCGGACCGCTTCTGAAGAATGAAGAACCCGGCGGCGCAGGGCGACGCCGGGTTCTTGGTATCAGATTGACCGGAAGCGACCAAGTTCGGACCTGTTCCCCCTCCCGCAAGCGGGAGGGGGTTAGGGGGTGGGCTGGACATCGCGAAAGCCCACCCCGCTGCGACTAACGCGCTGCGCGCGCAAGTCTCGCTCCCCCTCCCGCCGGCGGGAGGGGAATGGCCGGGCGCCACCCCAAAACAACGTTGCGTCATTCCTGATGCTGGACCTGCGTCAGCATCCATCCGCCCCCCAACAAAAAGGGCGCCCTGGTCTCCCACGGCGCCCTTCTTTTATCAGAACTTGTAGTTCGCGCTGATCGTGAAATTGCGCGGGGCGCCGTAGCGATATTGGCTGAACGAACCGGCCTGGCTGTAATATTTCTTGTCGAACAGATTTTCGACATTGGCCTGGAGCTGCAGCTGCTCGGTCACGGCATAGCGCGCCATCAGGCTGACCAGCGTATAGCCGTCCTGCTGGAAGCGGAAGGGCACGGCCGGCGTGGTGCCGGGGATGGTGCCGTCCGAATAGGCCTTGCTGCGATAATTGACGCCGCCACCGATGGTCAGGCCGGTCAGCACGCCGGGCAGGTCATAGGTGGTGAAGATCTTGAGCAGCTTGCGCGGCTGGGCGGTGTTCACGTCATTGCCGTCCGGATCCTCGATCTTGAACTGGCTGTAGCTGGCATTGACGTTCCAGCCCGGCAGCGGCTGGCCGGTGGCTTCCAGTTCGAAGCCCTTGCTGGTGACGCCCTCGACCGCGCGATAGGGCTGGAAGGTCTGGCCGTTCAGGATGATTTCCGGCCCGTCCATCTCGCCGACATTATCCTGCTCGATGCGGAACAGCGCGATCGAGGTCTGCAGCGCGTCGCCGAAGAAGCTGCTCTTGAGGCCGATTTCATAGGCCGCGCCGTTCAGCGGATCGAGCAGGCGCTGTTCGCGGTCATACAGGTTCTGCGGCTGGAAGATCTTGGTATAGCTGGCATAGACGCGATGGTTCGCCGTGATGTCATACAATGCGCCGACATAGGGGATGAACACATTGTCGTCGCCATAGTCGCTCGGCCCGCTCCAGGCGAAGCCGCGCTGGTTCCAGCTGGCGATGCGGCCGCCCAGGATGACTTTGAACGGATCGGCCACGTTCAGGCGGAACGCGCCATAATAGCCGGTCTGCTCGATCCGTTCCTGTTCGTTGCGCACCGCGTCGGTGCCCCAGACCGGCTCGGGATAGGGCACGCCTTCCTGGCCGATCACCGGCACGTCCGTCAGCCAGGGCGAGGGCGCCACATAATTGTCGGTGTGCCGCTTCAGCACGCTGTGCAGCGCGCCCAGCACGACCTCATGATCGCGGCCGAACAGCGCCACCTGGCCCTTCAACTGGGCGTCGATGCTGTTCTGGATGCTTTCGCCCTTGGACTTGTAGGGGTTGGTCCCGTCCATCGTGCCGGTCGCCTTGTCGACGCCGCCATAGAGATACAGGAGCTGCGTATCGCCGGTGGTCTTTAGCCGGTTGTAATTGGCGGTCAGGTTCCAGCGATCGCCAAATTCCTGGCGCACCGTGGCATAGATATTCTGGTTGGTGGTGTTCCAGTAGGTCCAGTCCGCCGCCGTGGTCTGCGACCGGGGCAGGTCGGTCAGCGTGCCGTCGGTGTAGAAGGTGGGCAGCGCGCCCCAGGTTGCGCCCTTGGGCTTGCTGTCCTGGTGGCTCATGCCGACGCGGACCAGCGTGCTATCGGTGACGTCAGCTTCGACCACGCCATAGAGGACCCACTTCTTGCGGTCCTGAATGTCGATGAAATAGTCGCCCTTTTCATAGCGACCGACCAGCCGGGCGCGGATGCGGCCATCAGCGGTCAGCGCGCCGCCAATGTCGGCCGACAGGCGCCAGGTGTTCCAGCTGCCGATGCTGGCATTGACATAGCCGGTCAGGTCGGTGGCGTCGGCATGCTTGCGCACCAGGTTGACCGATGCGGACGGATCGCCCGCGCCCGACAGCAGGCCGGTCGCGCCGCGCACGACCTCGATCCGTTCATAGATGGAGACGTCGATGCTGGTCTCGCCATTGCCACCGGCCAGCGTCCAGGCCGCGGGCACGCCGTCGACCTGGGTGTTGCGGATCTCGAAGCCGCGCGCGAAGAAGCTGTTGCGCACATCGTCGACTTCGTCGGCGGATACGCCCACCGCATTGGTGATGACATCCTTCACGCTGATCAGATTCTGGTCGAGGATGCGCTGCGCGGTCATGATGCTGACCGACTGCGGCGTTTCCTGCACCGTCAGGCCCAGGCCGGTCGCGGTGTCGATCTTGTCGGGCAGGGTATAGGTGCCGGTGACGACGATCTGGTCGTCGCGATTCTCATCGGCCGGTGCGGCGCTGGTCTGGGCGGCGGCGGGAAGGGCGACGACGCATAGTGCGACGCCGGCAAGCCAGTGATATTTGGACAGCATGAAGACCCCTGTTTTCTGGTAGGAAATTGGGCGTCGTCCTAAGCGGTATTGCGAGGTGATCGCAACAATAATGCGAATGCGTCGCAATGCTATTTTGCGCAAAATATGCGAATATTTCCCTCTGTGACCATATTGCCACAACCAGTGCCGTTGACTGGCGGGTGATGCGCGTTGCGGCTGCGGCCGGTCAAGGCGTCCCTCGGCCTGCTCCGCACGCCGGATCGTCAAATAATGTTTCAAGTCAATGTTATTAAAGCGCAAAAATAGAAATTCGGAATTTGTTCCACGCGGACGCTGATTTTTGTTTCACAACAACAGGGTCCTTCATGGCGAAGTATGGTGGCAATCTATAGCTGTTATGACTCAAGTGGATCGCGTTAACACTTTCCGTCTCCACCTTCGTTTCGTCGCATCATCCGCTCATCTGGCCTGCGCAACACGGCCGGAACACGGGCTGTTCATGCAGCAGAAAGCCGGACACGAACAGGCAATGTGTCTGGCGCATCCCACGGCGCCAAGACGTCAAAATTTATGAAGGTCAGAAGAAGGGGGTTCTGACGGCCGGAAACGCCACCAGGCGGCCGCCGTCGGACGACAAGCTGCAATGCTGCAGGCCCGACCGATCGAGAAGTGAAGGAGCAGCGTGATGCCTATCATGTCCAAAAACCAAAAATATCTTGTGATGCTTGCCCTGCTGGCCGGGGCCGCCCCGGCCGCCGTCGTGGCGCAGGACCAGGCCCAGGACGCGCCGCCGGCCGATGTGTCGGCCAGCGTCGCCATGCCGGCCGCCGAACTGACGGAGGGGCCCGAGATCAAGGGCATCATCTCCGCGCGCAGCGGCGACCGGATGCAGGTGACCGCCGCCGACGGCAGCAAGAGCGTCATCACCATCAATGACGATACCAAGATCAGCGCCAGCAAGGGGCTGTTCGGCCTTGGCCGCGACCATCTGGCCGCGACGTCGCTGCTGAACGGTCTGCCGGTGACAGTGAAGACCCTGCAGGCCGGCGAAGGGCTGCTTGCCAGCAAGATCGCCCTGCAGAACAAGGATCTCAAGACCGCGTCGATGATCAACAACGGCACGGCCCAGCGGTTCGATGAACAGACCGCCGCGACCGAGGCGCTGCGTGGCCGCATGGGCGAGATCGACCAGTATAATGTGAAGGGTACGACCAACGTCAATTTCGACACCGGTAAGGCGGTGCTGTCGGATCAGGCGAAGAATGACCTCTGCGCCGCGGCGACCTCGGCCAATGGCATGAGCAACGCGCTGCTGCTGGTCGTGGGTTATACCGACTCCACCGGTGGCGAGGAGCTGAATCAGGAACTCAGTGAAAAGCGTGCCTCGCGCGTGGTCAATTATCTGCAGCAGGCGTGCGGCTGGAAGCCCTATCGCATGCTGACCCCGACCGGCATGGCCGAGGCCGATCCGGTGGCCAGCAACGACACGATCGAGGGCAAGGCGCAGAATCGCCGCGTCGCGGTCAATATCCTTGTCAGCAAGGCCGTCGACGGCCTCTGACACCTGCGGGGTGGGCCCTTGCCCACCCCCATTTTTTGCGTGTCGACCGCACGACTTCGCAAAAATCTCCTATTGCGAAGTCGTGACTGCGGACCGGCAGCGGCGCAAATGCGTCCTCTGCGACACTATATATTTTGCAGCTTTCGCAAGCGTG
Organism: Sphingobium sp. MP9-4; assembly: GCF_005281675.1. Lineage (NCBI taxonomy): Bacteria > Pseudomonadati > Pseudomonadota > Alphaproteobacteria > Sphingomonadales > Sphingobiaceae > Sphingobium > Sphingobium sp. MP9-4. The sequence goes on from NZ_LUFI01000038.1 coordinate 117,650, forward strand.
CCAAGCCGCTTCACCCCCCGCCGCAGCTCTGCTACAGGCGCGGCCATGCTTAACTTGAACGGTATCACCGTGCGCCTGGGCGGCCGCACCATCCTCGACCGCGCCGGCGCCGCGCTGCCGCCGCGCAGCCGCGTCGGCCTCATCGGCCGCAATGGCGCGGGCAAGTCGACCCTGATGAAGGTGATGATCGGCCAACTCGACCCCGACGAGGGCAGTTGCGACATGCCGCGCGACACCCGCCTTGGTTATATCGCGCAGGAAGCCCCCTCGGGCACCGCCACCCCATTCGACACCGTGCTCGCCGCCGACAAGGAACGCGCCGAATTGATGGCGGAGGCGGAGCATACCGAAGATCCCGACCGCCTCGGCCATATCTATGAGCGGCTAACCACGATCGATGCCTACACCGCGCCCGCGCGCGCCGCCCGCATCCTCGTCGGCCTGGGCTTTGACGAGGAAATGCAGGGCCGTCCGCTTGACAGCTATTCGGGCGGCTGGAAGATGCGCGTGGCCTTGGCGGCGTTGCTCTTCTCCAACCCGGACCTGCTGCTGCTCGACGAACCGTCGAACCATCTCGATCTCGAAGCGACCTTGTGGCTGGAGAATTTCCTCAAGGCCTATCGCGGCACCGTGGTCATCATCAGCCATGAGCGCGACCTGCTCAACAATGTGGTCGACTATATCCTGCATCTCGAAGGCGGGAAGGTGACCCTCTATCCCGGCGGTTATGACGCGTTCGAGCGCCAGCGCGCCGAGCGCCTGGCCCAGCAGGAGGCGGCACGCGCCAAGCAGCAGGCCGAGCGCGAGAAATTGCAGGATTATGTCGCCCGCAACTCCGCCCGCGCCTCGACCGCCAAGCAGGCCCAGTCGCGCGCCAAGGCGCTGGCCAAGATGCAGCCCATTGCCGCTGCGATCGAAGACCCCAGCCTGCATTTCGGTTTCCCCAGCCCCGCCGAACTGCGCCCGCCGCTCATCACCATGGACATGGCCTCGGTCGGCTATGACGACACGCCGATCCTGCGCCGCGTCAATCTGCGCATCGATCCCGACGATCGTCTGGCGCTGCTCGGCCGCAACGGTAATGGCAAGACCACGCTGGCCCGCCTGATCGCCGCGCAGCTGGCGCCGATGGAAGGCGCCATCAACAGTTCGGCCAAGATGAATGTCGGCTATTTCACCCAATATCAGGTGGAGGAACTGGACGTCACCGACACGCCGCTGGAGCATATGACCCGCGTCATGAAGGGCGCGACGCCCGGCGCGGTGCGTGCCCAGCTTGGCCGCTTCGGCTTTTCCGGCGAGCGCGCGACGCAGAAGGTCGGCTCCATGTCGGGCGGCGAGCGTGCGCGGCTGGCGCTGGCGCTCATCACCCGCGATGCGCCGCATCTGCTGATCCTCGACGAACCGACCAACCATCTGGACGTCGACAGCCGCGAGGCGCTGGTGCAGGCGCTCAACGAATATTCGGGCGCCGTCGTCATCGTCTCGCACGACCGCCACATGATCGAACTGGTCGCCGACCGGCTGGTGCTGGTCGACAATGGCACCGCCCAACCGTTCGACGGATCGCTCGACGATTATACCGACATCATCCTGCGCAAGGCGGACGGCAACCCGTCGGGCGGCGACGCGCCCAAGGTCGATCGCAAGGCGGACAAGAAGGCCGCTGCCGAATGGCGCGAGAAGCAGAAGACGCTCAAGAATGCCGTCAACAAGGCCGAGCGCGAAATGTCCACGCTGATCGCCGAGCGCAAGCGGATCGACGCCGTGCTGTCCGATCCCAAGAGCGCGACCGGGGCCGAGGCGAAGATGACCACCAGCGAACTGATGGTGAAGCGCGCCGCAGTCGAGAAGAAGCTCGAAGCGGCCGAGGAAGTCTGGATGGAAGCCGGCGCGGCGCTGGAAGCCGGCTGATTCTCCGGCTTTAGACCCTGATTCACGCCATCGGTGAAAGCGCGGAGCGCGTTCACCTCAGACGATCAGGGTCTAGAATGTCAGCGGTGGCGCGCCCGCTTCGTTGGAGCGGGTGCGGATCACGATCTGCCAGGTGGCGATGAACAGGGCGGCGATCACCGGCCCGATGACGATGCCGTTGAAGCCGAACAATTGCAGCCCGCCGAGCGTGGTGATCAGCACCACATAGTCGGGGATGCGGGTGTCGCGGCCGACCAGGATCGGGCGCAGCAGATTGTCGACCATGCCGATCACGAACATGCCACAGAAGATCAGGATCAGCCCCTTCCAGATCGCGCCGGTCGCCAACAGATAGATCGCCACCGGCGCCCAGATGAGGCCAGTGCCGACGGCCGGCAGCAGCGAGAAGAAGCCCATCATCACGCCCCACAGCAGCGCGCCGGAAATGCCCAGTGCGCCGAACACCAGCCCGCCGATCAGCCCCTGCAGGATGGCGACGACGATGCTGCCCTTGATGGTGGCGCGGATGACGATGACGAATTGCCGCATCAGCGCGCGGCGATGCAGCACCCGCAGCGGCGCGGCCCGGTCCAGCTTGCGCGTCAGGTCGAGCCCGTCGCGCAGCAGGAAGAAGGTGAGATAGAGCATCACCGTCAGCGCGATGATGAAGCTGAAGGCGCCCTGGCCGATCAGGAAGGCCTGGGCCGCGACGGTGCGGAAACTGGCGGTCAGGCCATCGGTCAGCAGCCGCTGGACCGCCGCGAAATTGGATATGCCCAGCCGCCGCAGGCCGATCGATGCCCAGTCGGGCAACGCCGCCTGGAACTGCGCGAACATGTGGGGAATGTTGATCTTCCCCACATTGATCTGGGCGTAGAGCGCGGTCGCTTCCTGCACCAGCGCGATCGACAGGATGATGGCCGGCACGATGACGATCGCGATGATCAGCAGCAGCGTCAGCAGCGCGGCACTGTTGCGATGGCCGGGGATCAGCTTGAGCAGCCCCTGGTTCACCGGAATGAACAGGATGGCGACGATCACGCCCCAGAGGATCGCCCCGAAAAAGGGCTCGACCACCAGTGCGAAGGCGATGGAAACCAGCACCACCAGGGCGACGAACACCCCATCCTCAATCTGCGTTCGGCGATGCCGGCTCTGTCGTTCCATGTCCGCTTCTTGGCAGAAACCGTTACGTTAATCCATGCATCGCATGGTCTTATTGCGCCTTGGCGTCAAAGTTGAAGGTCACCATCACTTTGGGATCAAGGCCGGTGCTGCTGTCGCCATTGCCCACGCCAAAGGGCAGGCGGGCGACGCTGGCCGATCCGCTGACCTTGCGGCTTGTGCCGCTGCCCGACAGGTTGAAGCGGATCGCCTGCGGCTTGGCCACGCCCTTCAGCGTCAGCGTGCCATTGGCGCGATAGGCGTCGGCGCCGGTCTTTTCCGCACCCTTGGCGACGAAGGTTGCGGTCGGGTGGGCGGCGCTGCCGAAAAATTCGTCGCCCGGCAGCATGCTATCCTTATAGGCGTCGCCGACGCTGGCCGATGCCATGTCGATCGTCACCTTGATGTCGGCGCTTTCGGGATGGTCGGGGTCCATCACGATCTTCGCGGTCCATTTGGAGAAGCTGCCGCTGATCGTCTCGCCGCTGTTGCCGACCGAAAAGCCGATCTTGCCGCCGGGTTGTACGGCCCAGGCCGGCGGCGGGCCGGCGGGTTCCTCGGCAACAGCCGCGGTCTCGTTCGCAGCCGGGGCGGCGGCATTGTCGCTCGCATTGCCGGCGGCTTCGACGGCATTGTCTTCGGCAGGCACGTCTTCCGCTTCGACCGCATTGGTGGCGGGGGCCGCGGGCGCTTCAGGCGCGGCGCCCGGCAGGATCGCCCGGCCTAGCAGGAATCCGACGAGGATCAGCGCGGGCAATCCCAGCAGCAAGGCGGTCGAACGGCCCGGCACCATCCGCCAGATCAGCCCGTCGCGCATCAGCACATGATGGCGCAGCGCGCCCGCGACATGCAGCGCGACCAGCGCGATGCCGATCCAGGCGAGCAGGCTGTGGCCGCCTTCGGCTAGGCCATGGCTTGCCATCGGCAGCGGCAGATGGGGCAGGGGAATGACGCCGAAGAACAGCGTCGGCACCTTGACCTTGGCGGTCGATACCAGCGCCCATCCGGTCAGCGGCGCGCCCAGCATGAAGGCATAGAGGCCGACATGGACGCCGGAGGCCAGCGCGCCCTGCCAGCCGCCCTCCAGCTTGGCCGGGCGCGGCTTCCACCAGCGCACGCCGATGCGCAGCAGCGTCAGCAGCAGCACGGTGATGCCGATCGACTTGTGCAACTGGAACAGCGCAAAGCCGCGCGCGCCCAGACTGCCCAGCGCCAAGCCGACGGCGATCTGGAAGGCGAGCAGGGCGGCGATCGCCCAGTGCAAGATGATGGCGGCCAGGCTGTAACGCTGCGGCATATGGACTACCCCGAAAATGACCCTGTTGGATTGGGCGCAAAATTATGTCGCGGGGGTAATGAAGTCCATCGTCGCAGCAGGAAACGATCCGTTGCCGGGTGAATCAGCGCAGGTCGATCGCCGCCGCCTCCGCGCCGGCCAGCTTGGCGCCCAACGCCTTGGCCAGGGTGGGCGCGATCGCGCGCATGTCGATCAGGCCCAGATCCTTGCCCGGCTTCACCCCCGGTCCCATCGCCATGAAGGTGGCGCGCAAATTGGCCGGGCCGGGGAAATAGCCGTGCATGCCCTTGACCGGTGTCGGCGCGACCAGCGGCACATTGGCGCCGCGGAAGATGTCGGTGACGAAGCCGGGCTTGAGGTTGATCGTGAAGGCAGCCTGCGGATTGCCGCCGAGCTTTGTCATTTCCGCCCGGTCGACGATGCGGTCGATGCCGTTGGCGGGGTTGGCGGCCAGCCTGTCGAGCAGGCCCTTCACCTTGTCGGCCAGCATCTGGTCGTCCGGGCGGGCCAGCATGATCGCGGCCGATCCGCCGCCGATCCACGGCATGGCCTGCCACGACGCGACCTTGCCGTCGGCGCTGAGGGTGATCAGGCCTGCATCGATGAAGGGGCGGAACAGGTTGAGGCCGCTATGAGTCGCCTCGAACCCATGGTCGCTGACCAGCGCGATCAGCGCGTCGGGATGGGCCTTGCGCTCGGCGGCGACCAGATCGCCGACGATCGCGTCGATCTTTTCCAGCACGGCCTTGGCGGCCGGCGTGTCGGGACCGCTGCCATGCTGCTCATGGTCGAGCGCGGTGAGGTAGACGGTCAGGAAGTTGGGCTGGTGCGCGGCGATCAGGGCGGTGGCGAACCGGCCCCTGTTCTGGTCACCGGACAGGCTTTCATCGATACCCATGGCATAGGGCTGGCCGACCGCCCGTTCCAGTTCCGCCTTCAGGCCCGGCGTCGCCAGCGCATCCAGCAGTTGCGCGTCGTCGGCATGGCCGGTGCGCCAGATTTGCGGCAGGTTCCAGCTTATGCCCTTGGCGGCGACGCTGACCGGCCAGTGGATATTGCCGGTGGACAGCCCGGCTTTTGCGGCCGCATCCCACAGCATCGGCACCTTCACATCCTGCGCATACCAATACCAGCCGCCCTGGTTGATCTGCATCGGGTCGAAGCTGTTGTTGCTGACGATGCCATGCTTGCCCGGCGACACGCCGGTCATCAGCGTGGTGTGGCTGGGATAGGTCAGCGTCGGCAGCACGCCGGTGACACCCGATGCATGGGCGCCATCGGTCAGGAACCGGCGCAGATTGGGCAAGGCAAGGCCGCGCTTGTCCGCCTCCAGCACGTCGCCGGGGCGCAGCCCGTCGATCGAGATCAGCAGCACCGGCTCGGCCAGCGCCGGGAGCGGCGTGACGGCGAGCAGGGCGGAGGCAAGCAGCGCGGCCTTGTTCATCTTAGAAACCCGCCTTGAGGGTGACGAAGAATTGCTGCGGCGCGCCGATCAGCAGCGTCTGCGCGTCGCCGCTATTGCCAAAGCCGCCCGATCCGATCGTGCTGATATATTTCTTGTCGAACAGGTTGCTGGCGTTGAGCTGCACTTCGATCTGGTCGGTGATGCGATAGCCGATCGAGGCGTCCACGATCACCCGGCCATCGACCGACGCGTCGTTGGTATAGCTGTAATAGCGCTTCGACATATAGTTGGCGCCGATCCGGCCGAACAGCGGCCCCTGGTCATAATTGAGCTCGCCGCGCAGCATATGCTTGGGGCTGTCGACCACGGTCTTGCCCTTGATCGCCGCGACCAGCGTGCCGTCCGAGCTGTTGAGCACATCGTCGCGATAGGTGGCGTCGGTGTAGCTGTAGCTGGCATAGAGGCCGAAGCCCTGGCCCAGCTTCAGGTCGCCGGCCGCCTCGATACCGACGGCGCGGACATTGCCGACATTCTGCAGCGCGGAGGCGAGGCCCAGGATCGGGCTGCCGACCTGCACCGCCAGCAGGCGGTTGCGGAAATTGACCAGATAGGCGCCCAGCGTGCCGTTGAAGCGCGACGTGTTGTAGCGCAGGCCCAGTTCGTACGTGTCCGAGCTTTCCGGCTTCAGGTCGTCGCGGATCTGGTCGAAGCCGGCCTGGTTGGTGGAGAAGGGGCCGGTGGTGGTGGCGCTGGCAAAGGCCTTGGTCACCTGGGTGAAGCCGCCGAAGATTTCCGCTTCGGGGCTCAGTTCGACGGCGAAGCCGGCATGGGGCTGGAACCAGTCCTCGGCCTTGATCTTGCCCTCGGGGAAGCTGCTGGACACGACCGCCTCGGCCTCGTTGGTGACCTTGAAGCCCTTCCAGCCCAGGTTGATCGTCAGCATGCCGAGGTCGATCTTGTCGCGGACATAATATTGGATCGTGTCGGTGGTGAAATCGAACTCCCACTGGGTCGCGAACGGGTTCTTGGGATAGTCGCGGAAGGACAGGCCGGCTTCGGTGCGGCTCTTGAACGCATAGAAACGGCGGGCCTGGTTGAACTTGTTATTCTCGTACCAGGCGCCCGCTTCCAGCGTCTGGACGCCGATCGTCGCATCGACGCTGCCGAACGCGCCGATCCGGTCCATGTCATATTCGGTGGTGCGGATCGACAGCGGCGAACCACCGGTGGGGCTGGGGACGGACGGCGTCGCCCACAGGCCCATGCCGCTGTTATTGTGGTAATAGCCCTTGATCTTGAAATTGGCATGATCGCCCAGCGGCGTGCTGTAGCCGATCGCGCCCAGCCAGTCCTCGCGCAGGCCGGCGGCGTCATAATAGGCGTCCCAGACCGACGTCACATTGTCGGGATAGACGGTGCCGGCGGCGGCGTTGCTGACCGGCGCGCCGGTTTCGCCGCGATTATTGCCGATGTCGGCATAGAGGACCGCCTTGGCATAGTCGGGCGAGGTATTGTCCCATTTCCAGCCCAGGCGGTTGATCATGTCCATCGACATGTCCTGATAGTCCTGTTCGCGGCGGTCGGAATAGCTGAGCCAGCCATCCAGCTTGCCGTCGCCGACCGGGATCACGACCTTGGCATTGACCATATGCTGGTCCTGCGTGCCCTGGCCCTTCCACTTGTCGGTCGAGCCGTAAGCGTAGGAGACATAGCCGCGAATGCCGTCGGCGCTGCCCATGTTTAGCCGGGCGAAGGCGCGCCAGGTCTCGTCGCTGCCATAGGTGAGGTTGCCCTGTGCGCCCAGCGCATCGGCCGGGTCGATCGAAAAGGTCTCGATCGTGCCGCCCAGATTGCCGGTCGACTGGGTGCCGAGCGAGCCAGAGCCCTGCGACACGCGGACGGTGCCGATATTCTCGCTGCTGATGGCGCGGGTGATGTGCAGGCCGTTATGATTGCCATAGCTCATGTCGCCAAGCGGAATGCCGTCGAAGGTGAAGCCAAGCTGGTTCTGGTTGAAGCTGCGGATGCTGACGCGCTGCGACCATTCATAGCTGCCGAACGGATCGGACGACTGGAAATTGACGCTGGGCAGCTTCTCGATGGCTTTGAGCGCATTGGTGCCGGGCGTCAGGGTGACGAGGTCGCGGGTGGTGATTTCCTGGACCTGGCGGGTTTCGCCCCGGCCAAAGACGATGATGCCGGCGCTGTCCGCATCGGCCGCGGCATCGGCGGCGGGCGCCATGTCCTGGGCAAAGGCGGGTGCGGCGATGCAGGCGGTCGAAGCGAGCAGCAGGCTGAGTGCGTGGCGCATGGTGAAATCCCCCAATCGGATGTGATTGGCGGGCGCTCTAGGCTGGGCATGTTGCACTGCAATGTGACTATCGCGACGCTGCGGCGTCAGTTTCGTGACAATATCGTTATGATTTTGTCTGTGTCATAAAGGTCGCAGTCGCGGCATTTTCGCCGCGAACATTGCATCGCAAGATCGCTGGGCTAAGAGCGAAAAAAACAATTTCAAGGAAAGCAGGACATGGCCAAACCCGAATCCTGGCGGTTCAGTCCCGACGCATATCGCTTCATCACGAGCATCGATACGCGTTTCCAGGATCTCGATACCATGGGTCACATCAACAATGTGGCCATTTCCGGTATCTTCGAAACGGCCCGTATCCGCTTTCATCACCATATGGGCCGCCACCCGCAGGAACAGGGCGTGCGCTGGCTGGTGGCGAATGTGAACCTCAACTTCATCGAGGAATCGCATTTCCCCTATCCGTTCGAGGTCCATTGCGCGATCGGCCATATCGGTCGCACCAGCTGGACGATCAGCTCGGCCGGTTTCCAGAAGGGCGTATGCGTCGCCACCTGCGACACCACCGTCGTCACCCATGGGGCGGAGGGGCGTCGCTCGATCGACGACACGCTGCGCGAAGCGATGGAACTCAACTTCATCCGCAAGCCGGCAGAATAAGGCCCGGCGCGCCGTCAGGCGAAGCCGTGCATCCGGCGCGACCATTGGAAGGCCAGCACCGCCCCCTTGGCGGGCTGGATCATCGCCAGCCCCAATATCGCCGCCAGCGTCGGCCATAGCACCGCCTGCCAGCCGATCGGGATGGCCAGCGCGGCATTGACCTCGATCATCAGCGGCACCAGCAGATGGCCGAGCAGCAGGATGACGATATAGGCCGGGAAATCATCGGCCTGATGCCCGTCCCAGCGCTGGCCGCAATGGCTGCACGCGGCGACCGGTTTCAGGAAGCGCGCGAACAGCTTGCCCTCGCCACAGGCCGGGCAGCGGCTGCGCAGGCCCAGCAGCAAGGCCGGTTTGAACGGACGCGGTTCGCTGGTCGAGGCAGGGGGCTGGTCGGACATGGCTCCTGTCTAAGCCAGCTTTGCCCCGCCGGGCAATCATGCTGCTGCCTGCATCGCTCTTTCGTGCGCGCCAAAGCCTGTTAAGAGGACGCCATGCGCCTGCCTGGTCCCACCGAAGCCTTTGCCCTGTTCGACGATGCGCGCGTCCAGGGGGCAGCGCCCGCACGGCTGTATCGCGATCCGGTGTCGGTCATCGCCGCCTGGCGGATGGAGGAGGTACAGCCCGCGCTCGACGGCATCGCCGAAGCACGCGAGGCCGGCCTGCATGCCGCCGGCTATATCAGCTATGAAGCCGGGCTGGCGCTGGAGGAGCGGCTGGCGCCGATCGCGCACCGCCCGCCCAAGGGCGGGCCGCAGGCCATGCCCTTGCTCTGGTTCGGCCTGTTCGAGGGCTGTCGCTTCATCCCGGCCGATGGCGTCGCGGACCTGCTGCCCGATCCTGCGGCTGTCAGCGTCGATGCGCCTTGGCCCTTGGTCAGCGAAGCCGACTATCGCGCGCAGTTCGACCAGGTGCAGGAACTGATCCGTGCCGGCGACATCTATCAGGTCAACCTGACCTTCCCGTGCGAATTGCGCTTCGCCGGCGATCCGATGGCGCTCTATGCGGCGCTGCGTCCGCGCGCGCAGGCCGGCTATGGCGGCGTCATCAACATTGGCGGGCATCAGATATTGTCCTTCTCGCCCGAACTCTTCTTCACCCAGGTGCGCGGGCAACTGACTGCGCGGCCGATGAAGGGCACCGCCGTGCGCGATCATGATCCGGATCGCGATGCCGCCCTGGCGACCGAGCTGGCGCGCGATGCCAAGCAGCGCGCCGAAAATCTGATGATCGTCGACCTGTTGCGCAATGATTTGTCGCGGGTGGCGCGGGCCGGATCGGTCACGGTCCCCGACCTGTTCAAGGTCGAAACCTATCCGACCGTCCATCAGATGGTGTCCACCATTCGCGGCCGGGTGCTGCCGGGGCTGGCGCCGGTCGACGTGCTGCGGGTGCTTTTCCCCTGCGGATCGATCACCGGCGCGCCGAAGGTGCGGGCGATGGAGATCATCGATATGGTCGAGCCTTTCGCCCGCGGCGTCTACACTGGCGCCATGGGCTGGATGGATCCTGCGGGGGACGCGGCTTTCAATGTTGCCATTCGCACCATTTGCGTCGAAGAAGGAAGCGGTATCGGTCGCCTGGGCCTGGGTTCCGGCATCGTTGCGGATTCGGATGCGTCGGCCGAATGGGCGGAATGCCTGGCCAAGGGGCGCTTCCTGTCGCTGGGATGAAAGATGATTGCAGTGGGGCGTGAATAGGTTCGATGTCGGTGGCTGACGGACGATATGATCTGCTCGAGACCATGGCCTTCGATCCGCATGAAGGCGTGCGTCTGCTGGAACTGCATCTTGGCCGGCTGAAGGACAGCGCGCAGGCGCTGGGTTTCGCCTTCGACCGCCACAGCGTGCGCAACGAGCTTCAGGCCGCAACCTTCCGCCTGCGCGAACTCAGCCGCGTGCGGTTGCTGGTGTCGCGCCAGGGCTCGGTGTCGATCGAGGTGCGCGAACATCGCACCTGGCCCAAGGCGATCATGCAGGTGAAGGTCGTGCCCCGGCTCGCCGCCGCCACGGATCCCCGGCTGGAGCACAAGACCACCGACCGCTCCCTCTATCGCGACGCGCTGCAGCGCGGCGGCACCTATGAGGTGCTGATGACCGATGAGCAGGGCTATCTGACCGAAGGCTGCTTCTCCTCCATCTTCGTCGAGCGGGGCGACAAGCTGGTGACGCCGCCGGCCTCGCGCGGGCTGCTGCGCGGAATCCTGCGCCAGAGCCTGCTCGACATGGGCGAGGCGGTGGAGGGGGATCTGCGCATCCATGATCTGGAACGCGGCTTCTTCATCGGCAATGCGTCGCGCGGGATGGTCGCGGCCTCGCTGGTCCGATAGTTTTCCTAGGACGCGCACAAGCCAATAACCGGCAACTGGCGGTTGCTCCGGCGTCCTTTGCGCACTAAGGACCGCCGCGTCTGCCTGCGCGGCAGGCAAGGAGATAATATTATTTTTTGTCGCGATGCCGTCGAACGCGGACGCTTTTGTCCGTCTGGGCATCGCTCTGGAGAAAGATCATTGCCATGAGCCAGACTTCCGCAGCCCTCGGTCGCATCCAGCCCTCCGCCACCCTGGCGATGAGCGCGCGCGTGAATGCCCTTAAAGCCGAAGGCGTGGACGTCATTGGTCTTTCGGCCGGCGAACCTGATTTCGACACGCCCGATTTCGTGAAAGAGGCGGGGATCGAGGCCATTCGCAAGAATCTGACCCGCTATACCGATGTCGACGGCACTGCCGACGTCAAGGAAGCCGTGGCCTTCAAGTTCAAGCGCGACAATGGCCTGATCTACAAGCGCAGCCAGATCAGCGTGAACTCGGGCGGCAAGCACACCCTGTTCAACGCGCTGGTCGCCACCGTCGACGTGGGCGATGAAGTCATCATCCCGGCACCCTATTGGGTCAGCTATCCCGACATCGTGAACTTTGCCGGCGGCACGCCGGTGTTCATCGAAGGCCCGGCCAGCCAGGGCTACAAGATCACCCCGGCCCAGCTCGACGCCGCGATCACCCCGCGCACCAAGTGGGTGATGCTCAATTCGCCGTCCAACCCGTCGGGCGCCGCCTATTCGGCGACCGAACTCAAGGCGCTGGGCGAGGTGCTGCTGCGTCACCCGCATGTGCTGGTGATGACCGACGACATGTATGAGCATGTCTGGTACGCGCCGACCCCCTTCGCCACCATCGCCCAGGTGTGCCCGGACCTTTATGACCGCACCCTGACGGTCAATGGCTGCTCCAAGGCCTTCTCGATGACCGGCTGGCGCATCGGTTTCGCCGGTGGCCCTGAATGGATCATCAAGGCCATGGGCAAGCTGCAGTCGCAGTCGACCAGCAACCCCTGCTCGATCAGCCAGGCCGCCGCCGTGGCCGCGCTGACCGGCCCGCAGGATTTCCTGGAAGAGCGCAATGCCGCCTTCAAGAAGCGCCGCGACATGGTCGTCGCCATGCTGAACGACGCGCCGGGCCTCGACTGCCCGACGCCTGAAGGCGCCTTCTATGTCTATCCCGACGCCAGCGGCGTGATCGGCAAGGTGACGCCCAAGGGCCAACTGATCGACAGCGACGAAGCGCTGATCGGCTATTTCCTCGACGAAGCGAAGGTCGCGGCCGTCCATGGCGCTGCCTTCGGCCTCTCGCCGGCCTTCCGCATCAGCTATGCGACCTCGGAAGAGGTGCTCAAGACCGCCTGCGTGCGCATCCAGGAAGCCTGCGCAGCGCTGAAATAAGCGCCGGCCGATGATCGTCGGCCTGCAATAAGCTCTTGAAAATCCGGTCGCGATACTGTCTATCGCGGCCGGATTTTTCCATTGTCTCAAAAAATGAAACGGTCTTTTTCGCACTGCAGCGTCTTGTGATTGACGCCGCAGGCGCTATATGCCCGTTGCGTAAAGAAACTTATGTGCGGTGGCATTTCGTCGCTCCGCTCCCGTCCTTGGTCGAAAGCCGCTGTCCGGCGCGATCATGTTCAGACAGGGGCAAGGCGCAATGTCCTACCGGGCGACGATCGCGAAGATATCGCGACAGAAAGGCTTGGCCATGTTGGCGTTTTTGAAATCCGAACTGTTCTTCCGCTTCCTGGGTGGCTTTGCCATCGGGGCGGTCGCAATGTTCGCGCTTCAGCCCAATAATGAGCCGCCGGCGCTGACCTCGACCGCGATCGCGTCGACCGCGACCCCTGTCGGCAGTGCGGCGTTCTAAGGGCCTTTTCCTACTCCCCCTTGCGGCGCTCGCCGCCGCGTCTTCCCCATTGCATGCCGAACCTGCCGTCCCCGCGCCGATTCCGGCGCTGGATGCGCAGCCGACCCGGTCGCTGGAAACCGCGATCTTCGCGGGCGGCTGCTATTGGGGTGTCGAGGGCGTCTTTTCCCATGTGAAGGGCGTCAGGCTCGTCGTGGCGGGGTTCGCCGGCGGCCCGCGCGACCGCAAGGTCGATTATGACATGGTCAGCGGCGGCGATACCGGCTTCGCCGAGTCGGTCCGGGTCACCTATGATCCGAAGATCGTCAGCTACGGCACGCTGCTGCGCATCTTCTTCTCGGTCATCACCGATCCCACCACGCTCAATTATCAGCGGCCCGACAGCGGCACCCAATATCGCAGCGCGCTCTTCCCGCTCAATCCAGAGCAGGACAAGGCAGCGAGCGCCTATCTCATACAGTTGCAGAAGGCCGAGCTGTGGCGCGACCCGATCGTGACCAAGGTGGAGCCCTTCACCGGCTTCCAGGATGCCGGAGCCGATCATCAGGACTTCATGGCCCGCTATCCCTATCATCCCTATATCCAGCGCTGGGACATGCCCAAGCTCAAGGCATTCCGCGCCATGTATCCCACGCTCTACCGCGCGGTCCCCGCCGCCTGATCGCGCCGATGCTGGCCGATGGCGGCGTGGCAGGCTAAGCCCCTTTCATCGCCGCAATGTCATCGCCGCCAAGGGAGCCTCCTCATGTCCGACATCACCGGTCTGCAAATTCTTTCGACCCTCGCGCCCGATGGCCGACTGACCGTATCGCTGGCAGAGCAGACCCTGCCAGCGCCGACCGGATCTCAGGTCGTGCTGCGGGTCGAGGCGGCGCCGATCAATCCATCCGATCTCGGGTTTCTGCTGGGGTCGGCCGATGTCGACCATGCCGAATATGGCGATGGCTATCTGGTGGCGCAGATGCCCGAGGCAGCGATGCGCGCCATGGCCTCGCGCCTGGGCGAAGCGATGCCGGTCGGCAATGAAGGGGCGGGCACGGTGATCGCAGCGGGCGAAGCGCCGGAGGCGCAAGCGCTGCTCGGCAAGCGCGTCACCTGTGTGCCGGGCGGCATGTATGCCCAATATCGGCTGGTCGATGCGCGCGCCTGCATGGTCTTGCCGGATGGCGCCACGGCGGAGCAGGGGGCATCGGCCTTCGTCAATCCGATGACTGCGGTCGGCTTTGTCGAAACCATGCGGGCAGAGGGGCACAAGGCGCTGGTCCATACTGCGGCGGCCTCCAACCTTGGCCAGATGCTCGTCAAAATCTGCCAGGCGGACGACATCCCGCTGGTCAATATCGTCCGCAGCCCGGCGCAGGTTGCGCTGCTGCGCGATCTGGGCGCGCGCCATGTGCTCGACAGCACGGCCGATGATTTTGCCGAACTGCTGGTCGCCGCTCTGAGCGAAACGGGGGCGACCATCGCCTTTGACGCGATTGGCGGCGGATCGCTGGTCAGCCGGATATTGGGCGCGATGGAACAGGTGGCGAGTGCGGGCGCTGCCTATAGCCGCTATGGCTCCGCCACCATGAAGCAGGCCTATATCTATGGCGCCCTAGACCTGTCGCCAACCCTGCTGACGCGCAGCTTCGGCTTCAGCTGGCGGGTCGGCGGCTGGCTGCTGACGCCTTTCCTGGCGCAGGCGGGGGCGGACACGGGGGAGCGGATGCGCGCCCGCGTCCGCGCCAATCTCACCGGCCTCTTCGCCAGCCACTATAAGGCGCGCCTGTCGCTCCGCGAGGCGCTGACGCGCGACGCGGTGCTGGCCTATAATGCCCGCCGCACCGGCGAGAAATATCTGATCGTGCCGAACGCCGCCTGAGCCCTTATATGAACCCATCAAGGAGTGACCTGCGCCAATGACCATTCGGGATGCCGGCCCGGCCGATGCGCCGGCCATCGCGGCCATCTATAATGACGCGGTCGTCAACACGACGGCGATCTGGAACGATCATCAGGTCGACGCTGCCAATCGCCGCGCCTGGCTGGCGGAGCGGCAGGGGCAGGGCTATCCGGTGCTGGTCGCGGTCGATGCGCTGGGCGACGTGGTTGGCTATGCCTCCTTTGGCGACTGGCGCGCCTGGGATGGCTATCGCAACACGGTCGAACATTCGGTCTATGTCCGCGCCGATCAGCGCGGGGCGGGAATCGGCAAGGCGCTGATGCTCGCCCTGATCGATCGCGCCCGCGCGATCGGCAAGCATGTCATGGTCGCCGGCATCGAGGCCGGCAATATCGGGTCGATCCGGTTGCACGAGCAACTGGGCTTCACCCAGGTCGGCCTGCTGCCGCAGGTCGGCATGAAATTTGGCCGGTGGCTTGACCTGGCCTTCCTGCAACTGGCGTTGGATGCACGCGCCACGCCCGACACGTCGTTGATCGACTAAGTCGCGCTCAAATGCGTATCGGGCGGAGTCTGTCGCCAGACCCCGCCCGATACGCATGTTCTTCAATGTCGCGGCGCCATTTATTTCGGCGAAAGAACCATCAGCATCTGGCGGCCTTCCATGCGCGGATAGGCTTCGACCTTGGCGATCTCGGCGACATTTTCCGCCACGCGCTGCAGCAGGTTCATGCCGAGCTGCTGGTGGCTGAGTTCGCGGCCGCGGAAGCGCAGGGTGATCTTCACCTTGTCGCCATCGCCGATGAAATCATGGACCTTCTTCATCTTCGTATCATAATCATGATCGTCGATGTTCGGACGCATCTTGATCTCTTTGAGTTCCTGCGTCTTCTGGGTCTTGCGGGCGATGTTCGCCTTCTTCTGGGCTTCGTACTTGAACTTGCCGATGTCCAGGAACTTACAGACTGGCGGATCGGCGTTGGGCGACACTTCGACCAGGTCCAGGCCAACGTCGGCGGCCTGCTCAATCGCCTCCTGCGTAAACATCACGCCCAAATTTTCGCCTTCGTCATCGATCACGCGCACCTTGGGCACGGTGATGAATTCGTTATACCGGGGGCCGGACTTCGGCGGCGGCGCCAGTGGGCGGCGCATCATCGGGGGACGTATAGCAGCTTCTCCTGAGTCTATTAAAACCGAGTGGCTCTTAGCGGCTTTTCTACAAAACCGAAAGGGGTGCGTGCCTCCGTCGTAACGGAATCACGCACCCTGTGGCATTGCTGCCTCAACCCATATCGGGTGCGCGACCTTCTTTTTCAAGGCGCGCAATCACTTCGCTCAGCGAAAGCATGGTCTGGCCATCCTTGCCCAGTTCGCGCAGCGCGACCGTGCCTTCTTCCGCCTCGCGCCGGCCGACGACCAGCAGGTTGGGCACCTTGCCCAGCGAATGTTCGCGTACCTTATAGTTGATCTTCTCGTTGCGCACGTCGGCTTCCGCGCGAATGCCAGCGGCGCGCAGCTTCTCGACCACGTCCAGTGCATACGTATCCGCATCCGACACGATCGTCGCGACCACCGCCTGCACCGGCGCCAGCCACAGCGGGAACTTGCCGGCATAATGTTCGATCAGGATGCCGATGAACCGCTCATAGCTGCCGAAGATCGCGCGGTGCAGCATCACCGGCCGATGACGCTCGCCATCCTCGGCAATGTAGGAAGCGTCCAGCCGCTCGGGCAGCACGCGGTCCGACTGGATCGTGCCGACCTGCCAGGTGCGGCCGATCGCGTCGGTCAGGTGCCATTCCAGCTTGGGCGCATAGAAGGCGCCTTCGCCGGGCAGTTCTTCCCAGCCATATTCGGGCGTGTTGAGGCCGGCGGCGGCGACCGCGTTGCGCAGTTCCTCTTCCGCCTTGTCCCACATTTCCTCGGTGCCGAAGCGCTTTTCCGGGCGCAGCGCCAGCTTGATCGAGTAGGTGAAGCCGAAATCCCGGTAGATCCGGTCGGCCAGCGCACAGAAGGCGCGCACTTCCTCGACGATCTGGTCCTCGCGGCAGAAGATATGGGCGTCGTCCTGGGTGAACTGGCGTACCCGCATCAGGCCATGCAGCGCGCCATGCGGCTCGTTGCGGTGGCAGCAGCCATTTTCGTAGAAGCGCAAGGGCAGGTCGCGATAGCTCTTGATCCCCTGCTTGAAGATCAGGATGTGCGCCGGGCAGTTCATCGGCTTCAGGGCCATCCAGTCGACATCGTCCGACACCAGCGGGCCTTCGTCCGCCACATTCGGCACTTCGTCGGGGATGACGAACATATTCTCGCGATATTTGCCCCAATGGCCGGACTGCTCCCACTGGCGCGCGTCCATCACCTGCGGGGTCTTCACCTCGCGATAGCCCGCATCGTCGATCGCGCGGCGCATATAGGCTTCCAGCTCGCGCCAGATCAGATAGCCCTTGGGGTGCCAGAAGACGCTGCCATGCGCTTCCTGCTGCAGGTGGAACAGGTCCATCTCCGCGCCCAGCTTGCGATGGTCGCGCTTGCCGGCCTCTTCCAGCCGCGTCAGATGCTCGTTGAGCTGCTTCTTGTTGAGCCAGCCGGTGCCATAGATGCGGCTCAGCATCGCGTTCTTCTGGTCGCCGCGCCAGTAAGCGCCCGACACGCGGGTCAGCTTGAACGCGGCCGGGTCCAGCTTGCCGGTGGAGGCCAGATGCGGGCCGCGGCACATGTCGTACCAGCCGTCACCACTATGATAGACGGTCAGTTCCTCGCCCTGCGGCAGCTCGGCGGCCCATTGCGCCTTGAACGTCTCGCCGGCCGCTTCCCACTGGGCGATCAGCGTGTCGCGGGCGATGACTTCGCGGCGCAGCGGCTTGTTGGCGGCGATGATCTTGCGCATCTCCGCCTCGATCGCGGGCAGGTCTTCCTCGGCAAAGGGGCGATCCTTGGGCGCGAAGTCATAATAGAAACCATCGTCGGTCGCCGGGCCGAAGGTGATCTGCGTGCCGGGGAACAGCGCCTGCACCGCTTCGGCCAGCACATGGGCGAAATCGTGGCGCGCCAGTTCCAGCGCGTCGGCCTCGTCCTTCGCCGTCACCAGCGCCAGCTGCGAATCCTGTTCCAGCGGGCGCATGATGTCGCGCAACTCGCCGTCGACCTTCGCAGCGATCGCCGCCTTGGCCAGGCCCGGCCCGATCGCCGCTGCAATATCCGCCGGGGTAGTGCCGGGCGCGACTTCACGCACGGAACCATCGGGCAGGGTGATCTTGAGCATGGCGGACACGGGGGGTCTTTCTGTGAAATGTTCAGGTTGCACGGCCCAAAAAGCCGCGCCTTCCCCATAAATGGGCGGTCTGCCCTGTCAATAGAAGCCCTCTTGCCAAGAGTCACCCATGGGCGCATGTTTTATGTGCTGATATATCATTATCAGCGCAGGAGGGACTTATGGCTTTGAGCTTTGCAAAATCCCGTGGCGCGCAGGATGACGCGCCGATGGGCGAGATGAACACGACGCCGCTGATCGACGTCATGCTCGTGCTGCTGATCATGTTCATCATCACCATCCCGATCCAGACCCACAGCGTGGGTATCAACCTGCCCCAGGCGCCGGTCGATACCAGCCTGCCCCAACCCGATCCGATCAAGAACAAGGTGACGATCGACGCATCGGGCGTGGTCCGCTGGAACGGCAATGCGGTCGATGCCCTGACGCTGCGCCGCTATCTCGCTCAGACGCTCGCCATGCCGGTCGAACCGGAACTGCAATTCCAGCCCGACGCCGCCGCCCGCTATCTGGTGGTCGACCAGACCCTGGCCGACATCCGCCGTTCCGGCGTCACCAAGCTCGGCTTTGTCGGCAATGAGCGCTATGGCCAGTTCTGACAAGGATACGCGATAAAATGTAAAGGTAAGTTGACTCGTTGCTTCCTGTTTCTGTAAAGGACGCTTGACCCTTTCAGAGCAGGAGGCACGAGTCATGATCGCCCCGGAACCCATTCACCCCTTTCCCTGGCGCATCTGCGCTGCCGCCGCGCTGTTCACGGTGCTGATGGTGGCCGCTGCCGTCGCCGCCAACATCTTCACCATCAGCGGCAACGGCAAATTGCCGCTGATGGTGCCGGGCCTGCTGGCGCTGGGCTGGCTGATCTGGGAAGCGATGCGGCTGGCGCGCGGCGTGCCCGGATCGGCGATCGCCCGCTATATCGGCCGGGTCGTGCCGCTGATGATCGCCAATATCGTCACCGTGGTCGCGGCCATCACCATCCAGCGCGAATGGCATCCGGCGGGCGTCCTGGCCGTGCTCGTCGCCTTGCTGCCGGCGCCGCCGCTGATCGGCTTCATCTGGGCGATGGGACGCCTTCTGGTGGAGGAGAGCGACGAATATCTGCGTATGGTCCATGCCCGGCGCGCGCTGATCGCGGCCGGTTTCATGCTGGTGATCACCACTGTCTGGGGCCTGCTCGAAGGTTCCGGCCTTGCCCCCCATGCGCCCGCCTATGCCGCCTTCATCCTGTGGAATTTGGGCCTGTTGCTGGCGCCGATCCTGCCCGGCGGCCGCGCATGAAGAACCGGCTCAAGATATTGCGGGCGGAGCGCGACTGGAACCAGAGCGATCTCGCCGCCCAGCTCGGCATCTCGCGCCAGAGCGTCAACGCGATCGAGACGGGCAAATATGACCCCTCGCTCCCGCTCGCCTTCCGCATCGCCGACCTGTTCGGTTTGAAGATCGAGGATATCTTCCTGCGCGACTGATTCAGGCGATCAGCAGCCGGGCTTCTGAGTCCATCTGTTGCAGGAAGGAGAGTGGGCCGCCGACCTCTACACCTTTGGGCAGGCTGTCGGCGGACAGCCCAGATAGTGCAAGGCCGCTCTGGCAGGCGATCATGGCGACGTCCATGTCCAGCGCTTCGTTCACCAATTCGGAGAGCGTAGGCAAGCCTGCCGCGTGGTGCGCATCATCCTGTGGTGCAGCCATTGGACGTGCTAATAGGCCCACGGCATCCAGTTGCAGGAACAGGCTGGCCTCGCCGCCCAATGCCGCCTGCGCCGTGGCCAGCACCAATGCGCCACGCAGCCGCTCCGCATCGGCCGTCATGACGACGATCCTCAGGGCGCGCACAGTTCCGCCGCACAGCCGGGGCAGGCCGGATCCTTGGGCACGCCCAGCGTGCGGAAACGCATCGCCAGCAGGTCCGCGATCAGCAACTGCCCCGCCATGTCGGTGCCGAACGGCACCAGCGCCCGGATCACCTCCAGCGCGGCCAGACTGCCCATCACCCCGGTCAGCGCGCCGATCACACCGGTTTCCGAACAATTGCGCTCGGGCGCATCGACCGGGCTGCCGACCAGGCAGCGATAACAGGGCTTGTCCGTCTCCCAGCCGCGATAGGTGGCGAGCTGCCCCTCGAACGGGCCGACCGCCGCCGACACCAGCGGCATGCGCAGCGCTTGCGCGGCATCGGCGACCACCAGCCGGGTGGCGAAACTGTCGCACCCGTCCAGCACGACATCGGCCTCGCGCAGCAGCATGGCGGCATTGTCCGCGTCGATCCGCGCATTGATCGGGATCAGCTTGATGTCGGGATTGATCCGGGCGACCGCCGCCATCGCCGCTTCCGCCTTGGGCGTGCCGATCTCGGCGGTGCCGAACAGCACCTGCCGCTGCAGATTGGACAGGGCGACGGCGTCATCGTCGATCACCCGGATCGTGCCGACGCCGGCGGCCGCCAGATAAAGAATGGCCGGGCTACCGATGCCGCCCGCGCCGATCACCGCCACATCGGCCGACAGCAGCCGCGCCTGGCCGGCGCCGCCAATTTCCTTCAGCACGATATGGCGCGCATAGCGCTCCAGTTGATCGTCGGTCAGCGTCACGAGGCGTCCGACCAGAGGAAGCGCACCTGCGAGCGCATCCAGACCGGTTCGTCGGTGCCGGTCTTGGGGAAGCTGCCCTTGAGCGTGCCGAGGATGCGCTTGCTCACGAATGTTTCGACATCCGGGCAGCGGACATTGACCGGCGCGATCTTCAGCGGCCGGCCCTGACCGTCGAGCAGGAACAGCACATCCAGTTCCAGCAGTTGCGAGCCTTCATAATTGACCGCGCCGCTGCACGATGCCTTGCGGTAGAGAGTGTGAACATTCTCCGACCATTTGGGCGACACCTTGCGACCCTGCCAGCCCTCGATCACCGGCACTTCGCTCAGATCCTGGGGCATGGCGGGCAGCGCCTGCGGTGTGGCGGCGGCAAGCATCAGCGAAAGCAGCGGGGTCATCATGATGGTCATACTCCCGTAGAACCGAAGCCGCCCATTCCGCGGACGGTATCGTCGAGCATATCGACCTCGACGAAGCTCGCAAGCTGAACCGGCGCAACCACCAGTTGTGCGATGCGATCGCCCCGCTTGATCGGGAAGGGATCGGCGCCATGGTTGATCAGCAGCACCTTGAGTTCACCGCGATAATCGGCGTCGATCGTGCCGGGAGCGTTGGGCAGGGTGATGCCATGCTTGAGCGCCAGGCCGGACCGCGGCCGCACCTGAATCTCATAGCCTTCGGGAATCGCCAGCGCGAAACCGGTCGCGACCGGATGGCGATCGCCGGGGTTGAGGGTGATCTCCTCGGCCGACACCACGTCCATGCCGGCGGCATGTGCGGTCGCATAGGCGGGGACGGGCAGGCCCTCGCCATTGGGCAGGCGCATGAGTTGAATATCAATCGGCGGCAGCGGAGAGGGCATTGGCAACCTTTTCGATGAGTTTGGTGGCGACATCGCTCTTGGCCATGGCGGCCCAGCTTTCGATGCCGGTGGATGTGACGATCTGGACGCTGTTGCTGTCGCCGCCCATGACGTCGCCCGACACATCATTGGCGACGATCCAGTCGGCGCCCTTGCGGGCCAGCTTGGCCTGCGCATGTTCGGCGATCTTCTGCGTCTCGGCGGCAAAGCCGATCAGCAGGCGGGGGCGGCGGGCATGATGGCCCAGCGTCGCCAATATGTCGGGATTCTCGACCAGGGCGAGCGGCGCGGGCTGGCCGGAGCCATCCTTCTTCAGTTTCTGCTCGGCCGCGTCGGCGGTGCGCCAGTCGGCAACGGCCGCGACCATGATCGCGGCATCGGCGGGCAGCGCGCCCTCGACCGCCGCCAGCATCTCGCGCGCGGTCTCGACATCGATGCGGGTGACCCTGGCAGGTGTTGGCAGATGGACTGGGCCGGCCACCAAAGTCACCTTCGCCCCAGCGCGGGCGGCAGCGGCGGCGATGGCAAAGCCCTGCTTGCCCGAAGACCGATTGGCGATGTAGCGCACCGGATCGATCGGCTCATGCGTCGGCCCGGCAGTCACCAATATATGGCGCCCGGCCAGCGGCTCATCCGCGCCCGCGAAATCAGGTTGGCCCGCCAGCGGATCGGGCAGGGGGGCGGCGGCCAGAAGGCGCCCGATCTCCGCTGCGATCGCTTCGGGCTCGGGCAGCCGGCCCTTGCCATATTCGCCGCAGGCCATCTCGCCATCGTCGGGCGTCATGATGCGGACGCCATCGGCATGGAGCTGCGCCAAGTTCCGCTGCGTCGCCTTGTGGTGCCACATGCGCACATTCATCGCCGGCACTGCCAGCACCGGCTTGTCGGCGGCAAGCAGGATGGTGGTGGCCAGATCATCGGCGATGCCCGCCGCCATCTTGGCGAGGATATTGGCGGTGGCCGGTGCGACGACGATCAGGTCTGCCTGCCGCGACAGCTGGATATGGCCGATCT
The DNA here is from genome assembly GCF_005281675.1 of Sphingobium sp. MP9-4. Lineage (NCBI taxonomy): Bacteria > Pseudomonadati > Pseudomonadota > Alphaproteobacteria > Sphingomonadales > Sphingobiaceae > Sphingobium > Sphingobium sp. MP9-4. Next base: position 140,219 of record NZ_LUFI01000038.1, read on the forward strand.
CGCGCTCTTCCTTGAGGTCGAACATGTCGCCATAGACATGATCCTCGGTCAGCACGCCCAGGCTCAGCGGCGTGACGAACTGCTGCGCGCTTTCGGTCAGCACCGCCCGCACGGCGATGCCGCGCCGGCGCAACTGGCGCACCAGTTCCAGCGACTTATAGGCCGCAATGCCGCCGGAGACGATGAGAAGGACACGCTGGGTCATATGTCTTCCTTGCCCGTTGGCCGCGCATGAATCAATCGTCGCACCGGCCGGCATTCATGATAGGATGCGTCTTCCATTTTCGTCTCTGGGGGCTGGGATGATGGGCGGACGGCTGTTGACGATGGCGGTGATGCTGGGGCTGGCGGGTTGCAACAGCGCGCCGATGCAGGGCGAGAGCGCATCGTCCGATGTCGAAAATGCGGCGGCCCCCATGCCCGGAGCGATCCCCGAAGATGCGCTCGACAATGCGATGAACGCGGCCGACATCATGCCCGGCAATGCCGTCAGTCCGGATACTGGCGGCCCCGTTTATGGCGGCGGATCGGTTGAGCCGGGCAATGCGGCTGGTGGTACGGCGGATGATCCCTGGTGCCCCGCCGCGCGCGCAGCCATGCCAGCCGCGCGCTGCGCGGCACTCGCCGCCCAGCGTGATTCGTTGGAGCAAGGGGTTGCCGCCTTCAATCCACCGCGCATGATGATGCGCGGTGCTGCCACCCGAGTCGTGCTGGCCATAGGCGCGCAGGCTGAACGGAGCGAGACGATACGCGCTGCCGGCGGCCGTCCGGCCGATGTTCAGGTGTCCCCGATCCGTATCGGTCGCTACATGCGCGCCGCGCTTAGCGGCAGCGCCTTTGATATCGTGCCGATCGGCGATCCTCAGCGCGATCTGGGGATGAGCGGCAGCGAACAATGGGAATGGGATGTCACCCCGACCCGCGCGGGCGATCAGACATTGCAGGTTCGGATCGAGACTTTCGCCCAGGATGGGGAGGGCCATGCGACCCGGCTCAAACTCTATCAGAGCGCGCCGATCGCAGTCAGCGTCCATGTCACCGACCGGGAAGTCCGGGCCGAGAAGATTCAGACCGCCAAGGACGATATCAAGGATACGACTGGCCTGCTCGAAAGCCTGCGCGGATGACTGTTGGCGCTAGCAGGCGTCATTGTTGCGGCTTCGCTGGTGGTGTGGCGTATGCGCGGCTTTGGCAAGAGGCCGGACGACGACAAGAATGATCCGTCCGGCTCTTAACCCTGTGACTTCATAGGAAAGTCGTGGCCGCGGCCATCGCCCCGGCGCCGATCGCCGCGGCCAGCAGCGCGATCAGCCCATAGCGCCAGCCGCCGCCCACCTGGATCAACTTTACGTCGCCCAGCGGGAGCGGTGGCGGGGCACCGCCCTTTTCGGGGAAGGCATCCTCGATCCGGCGGACCAGTGCTGGCAGCCGCTGGATCAGGCGCCAATTCTCGATCAGCGCATCGGCCGCCTTGGCTTCCGGCCGCAATTCGGTGCGCAGCCATTCCTTCACATAGGGGCCGCTCGTCTCCCACATGTTGATTTCGGGATCGAGCTGATGCGCGACGCCCTCGACCATCACCATCGTCTTCTGCAGCAGCAGCAGATGCGGCTGGGTCTGCATGTCGAAATCGCGGGTGATGGCGAACAGGCCGTCCAGCATGCCGCCGACCGACAGTTCGCTGGCCGGCTTGCCGCGCATCGGCTCGCCCACGGCGCGCAAGGCGGTGGCGAACTCGTCGACATTATGATGGCCGGGCACATATTGCGCCTCGAAATGGATTTCGGCGACGCGTTTGTAGTTGCCGGTGATCAGGCCATAGAGAATCTCGGCCAGCCACATGCGCGCGCGCCGATCGATCCGCCCCATGATGCCGAAATCGATCGCGACGATGTCGCCATTGCCCTTCACGAACAAATTGCCCTGATGCATGTCCGCGTGGAAGAAACCCTCGGCGATCGCCTGGCGCAGGAAGGCGTTGACCAGCCGCGCGGCGATGTCCTTGAGGTCATGGCCGGCGGCGATCAGCGCATCGCGATCGGAGATCTTGATGCCGTCGATCCACTCCATCGTCATGACCTTGCCGGTCGTGCGATCCCAGTCGATGGCGGGAATGCGATAGCCCGGCATCGCTTCCATCGCCTCGGCCAGTTCCGATGCCGATGCCGCCTCGCGCCGCAGGTCCAGCTCCCGCGCGGTCCAGCGCTTCATATTGGCGATCACCAGACGCGGACGCAGGCGGGCCACTTCGCCGCCCAGCATCTCGACATGGGCGGCGGCCCATTCATAGGTCTGGATGTCGCGGTTGAACTGATCGATCACGCCGGGGCGGATCACCTTGACCGCCACGTCGCGGCCATCGGTGGTGACGGCGCGATGCACCTGTGCGATCGATGCGGCGCCGACCGGTGTCTCGTCGAAGTGGGCATAGACCTGCTCCAGCGGCCGGCCGAAGCTCTGCTCGATCTGGGCGCGGATCGTCTCGAACGGCACCGGGGGCAGGGCGTCCTGTAAGCGCAGCAGGTCGTTCGCCGCCTCCTCGCCGACCAGGTCGGGGCGGGTCGCCAGCGTCTGGCCCAGCTTGATCGCGGCCGGGCCGATCGACTGGAACGCGTCGGCATAGCGTGGCTGCTTGGGCACGCGCGCGCCGAAGCGGGCCAGGCGGACCAGCCGGCGCACCGGCGTCGGCGTCAGCGGATCGCGTTCTATGCCAGTGAGGGCGCCATGGCGTGCAAGTGTCCGGCCCCATTTCAGGAGCCGCCAGATATGAGTCGCGTGGGTGGTCATGCGGGCGTCAGATCTTCCAGCCCGAATGAATCGCCACCAGTCCGCCCAGGATCGGCTCGACCTTGGTGTTCACGAAGCCGGCATCGCGGATCATGCCCTCGAACTTGGGCATGGGCGGGAAGCGGCGGATCGATTCGATCAGATAGCGATAGCTGTCGGCATCATTGGCGAACAGCTTGCCCAACTGCGGCACCAGCTTGTGCGAATAGCTGTCATAGACATCGGAAAAGCCCGGCCAGGTGGTGGTCGAAAATTCCAGGCAGAAGAAACGGCCGCCAAACTTCAGCACGCGGTGCGCCTCACGCAGCGCCATGTCGATATGGGTGACGTTCCGGATGCCGAAGGCGATCGTATAGGCGTCGAACTCCCGGTCGCCAAAGGTCAGCGTTTCGGCATTCTGCTCCGACCAGATCAGGCCCTCATAGCCCTTCTTCTGTGCCCGTTCGACGCCCACGGCCAGCATCTCGGGGTTGATGTCGGACACGGTGATATGCGCGCCCAGCTTGTGCATGCGAAAGGCGATGTCACCGGTGCCGCCGGCCATGTCCAATATCTGTTCGCCCGGCTGCGGCTTCACGCGCTTGACGAACTGATCCTTCCACAACCGATGGGCGCCGCCCGACATGGCGTCGTTCATCAGGTCATATTTGGCGGCGACATTGGAAAATACGGCGCGGACCATGCCGGCCTTCTCGGCGGCATCGACGTCGCGATAGCCGAAGGATGCTGTTTCGCTCATGCGGTTCGCTCTAGAGCCTGATCGTGCCAGATGGAAGCGCTATGCGCGCTTACGCGATGCGGCGAATCCCGCTCTTGTATGATTGCGCAGTTTCAGCGCCAATCCGGCGCGAAGGCATGGGTTGGGAGTTGGGCGTAAACGCCCCTGTCGCTCCGCTATCCGGCATCCTACATAGGGACCATGCCAGAGCTTCCCGAAGTCGAAACCACCGTTTCCGGCCTGCGATCCGTCCTGCAGGGCGCGACCCTCACACGGGTCGAGCCACGCCGCGCCGATCTGCGCTTCCCGATTCCGGTGGACCTGCGTCAGCGTATGACCGGCGCCACCGTCACGGGACTGTCGCGCCGGGCCAAATATGGCCTCATCGAAACCGATCGCGGCGACATGATGATTTTCCACCTCGGCATGTCGGGGCGATGGCGAATCGATCCGGCGGAAATCGGGGCGCATGACCATCTGTTGCTGGAGACGGGCAACGGGCATCTTCTCTCGCTCAACGACCCGCGCCGCTTCGGCTCGCTGGATCTGGTGCGCAGTGACGCCTGGCAGGGCTATGCCCCCTTCACCCGCATGGGGCCGGAGCCATTGGGGCCGGATTTCGACGCGGCCTATCTGGCGAAGGTGCTGGATGGCAAGGCGACGTCGATCAAGGCGGCGCTGCTCGACCAGCGCATCGTCGCGGGGCTGGGCAATATCTATGTATGCGAAGCGCTGAACATGGCGGGCATCGCCCCGACTCGAGCGGCAGGGCGCATATCGAAGCCCCGACTCACTTTGCTGGTAGAAGCGATTCGTACCGTTCTGTCCGCCGCCATCGTCGCCGGCGGTTCCACCCTGCGCGATTATGCGCGGCCGGATGGCGAATTGGGCTATTTCTCCAATCAATGGCGAGTCTATGGGCGCGAAGGGCAGATTTGTCCCTGTGGCGGCACCGTGCAACGCCGAGTCGATGGGGGGCGATCGACCTTCCATTGCCCCAAATGCCAGAAATAGCGGGGGGCTCGCTGGTTGACGACACCCCGGAACAGCTGTAAGGGGCGCACCTTCACGAGGCTGGTTGGCGAATCCGACGGGCCTCTTCCCGAGATTTGATGAGAACCGAGGAATAGAATGGCCAATACGCCGCAAGCCAAGAAGCGCATCCGTCGCAATGAGCGTCGCGCCGCGATCAATGGCGCCCGCATCAGCCGGATCCGCACCCTGGTGAAGAAGGTGGAAGCCGCCATCCTCGCCGGTGACAAGGATGCTGCTGCGACCGCGCTTCAGACTGTCCAGCCCGAACTGGCCCGCGGCGTTGCCCGTGGCGTTTTGCACAAGAACACCGCCGCTCGTAAGTTCGGTCGCCTGACCAAGGCCGTCGGCGCGATCGCCTAAGCCTTACGTTAAGCTACCCGCTTATCTGAAAAGCCCGCTCCGGATCGCCGGAGCGGGCTTTTTCTGCTGGAGTCACGGAATAGTCATTTCCCTGACCCGCGAATTTCTCACGATTCGAGCCGGATCGTCAGAATCGCTGCCAAGTAATTCACTGAAAAATAGCCATAATTTGTGAATCTGCAGTTTTCCGCGGGATTCCCGAGTCAACGTCTTTATTTCAGTTTTTTGAAGCGACCCGCCCTTGATCCGGCGAAGCGGCCCTGTCTATTTTGATCCTCCGGCCGCTGATCGAATCACTTCCTGGCGGTCGTCATAATGTCAGTCGATGTATCAGACTCGGAAAGGCGGGGGCGCTTTTCCGAACCATCTTGTTGCGTCCGATAGTCGTGCCCTCAGGGGCATTTTTGTTGGTATTTTGGGGGCAGCATTCAATGAAGGATAATGCGGCGGTGCTTGGAATTCAGGACGGAGAGGCAGCGGCAGATATGGCCCGCCTGGAATCCGCCTGGACGACCATCCGCACCGGTCTGCGCCGCGACATCGGCGCGCGCATGTTCGACCAATGGTTGAAGCCTGCGCGCCTGGGTGACTATTGCCCCGATTCGCAGACGCTGGATCTCCATTTTGCGTCGGATTTCAGCGCGAATTTTGTTTCCGGCCAGTTTGGCGATCGCCTGCGCATGGCCTGGCGCTGCTCGGGCGCTGGCGTGCGTGAAGTGCGCCTGCGCCGTGCGCCCGATTCGTCGGGTCCGCGCCTGCTGGAGGTGAAGCGCGACGTGGCCGCAGCCGTGACGGCGCCGGCGATCGTTGCCGCTGCGCCGACCGTCGCCTGCAATTTCCAGCCGCGCCACGCCTTCGACCAGTTCGTTCCGGGTGAAACCAACCAGCTCGCCTATTCGGCGGCGCTGGCGATGGCGGGGGAGGCGGAGCCCCGCTTCACGCCGCTCTTCATCCATGGCGGTACCGGTCAGGGCAAGACGCACCTGCTGCACTCGATCGCACGGGCCTTCTCGGCCCATTCGCCGAGCGCACCGGTGCTCTACATGTCGGCCGAACGCTTCATGGTCGAGTTCGTCAATGCGATGCGCTCGAACGAGACGATGGCGTTCAAGGCCCGCCTGCGCGCCGCGCGCCTGCTGCTGATCGACGATATCCAGTTCATCGCCGGCAAGGGCTCGACCCAGGAAGAATTCCTCCACACGATCAACGACCTGATCGATACCGGTGCCCGGATCGTCGTGACCGCCGACCGCGCGCCGCAGATGCTGGACGGCATTGATCCGCGCATCCTGTCGCGTCTGGCAGGCGGCCTGGTCGCCGATATCCGTCCGGCGGGGCTCGACCTGCGCCTTGCGATTCTGGAGGCGCGCCGCGCCCATGCCGGCGATCCGCCGGTGCCCGATGCGGTGATTGACTTCCTTGCCCGTTCGATCCGCTCGAACGTGCGCGAACTGGAAGGCGCCTTCAACAAGCTGGTGGCCTATGGCCAGCTGACCGGTCGCTCGATCGATCTGGAATTTGCCCAGACCATGCTCGCCGATGCAGTGCGCGCCAATGTGCGTCGCCTGACCATCGACGAGATCCAGAAGGCCTGTGCCGCGCATTTCAAGATCGACCTGTCGGAAATGAAGTCGAAGCGCCGTGCGCGCGCCGTCGCGCGGCCGCGTCAGGTGGCGATGTATATCTCGAAGAAGATGACGCCGCGCTCGCTGCCGGAAATCGGCCGCACCTTTGGCGGTCGTGATCATAGCACGGTGATTCACGCGGTGCGCACGATCGAGAAGCTGCGCGAAAGCCATCCGGACATGGACGCCGACGTCCGCGCCCTGATGCGCCAGCTGGAAGGCTGACAGCAGCCTCAACCATGGCTGACTCCATGGGCTGACAGGGCAGGGTGGTTGGACTAGGCTTGATGCCATGATCCGCACCCTGGCCCTGTTCCTCCTTGCCGCGCTGGCCTCCGGTCCGCTGCTGGCCCAGTCTCCAACGCCCGTTGCGTCAAGCGATGTGCGGGTGGCGCTCGATACGAGTGCCGGACGCATCGTGGTGGCGCTGCATCCCGATAAGGCACCGGTCACGGCCGGTAATTTCCTGCGCTATGTCGACCAGAAGCGGTTCGACGGCACCGTCTTCTATCGGGCCGTCGGCGGCCCGGATTACGGCTTCATCCAGGGCGGGACACAGAATGACCCCAAGCGCGTCCTGCCGCCGATCAAGCATGAGCCGACGAGCCAGACGGGCCTCACCCATGATGATGGCGCGCTGTCGATGGCGCGCTATGCACCGGGCAGCGCGACCGGGGATTTCTTCATCGTGCTGGGCAAGATGCCGGCGATGGACGCGCATCCCGAATCGGCCGGCGACAATCAGGGCTTTGCCGTTTTCGCGCATGTGGTCGAGGGGCTGGATATCGTGAAGGCCATCCAGGCCGGTCCGAAATCGCCCACCGCCGGCAATGGCGTGATGAAGGGGCAGATGCTGGAGCCGGTGGTGAAGATCCTGTCGGCCCGACGCCTGCCCTGAATCGTCCGGCTTAGAGGCTGCGTCGTTCCGTCGGTTCGACGGTGGGCGCGGCGGCATATCGATCCAGATATTGCGCCTCGCCCATCGGCCTGGCGAGGTGATAGCCTTGGAACAGGGTGCAGCCGATGACGCGCAGCATGTCCATCTGCGCCTGCGTCTCGACCCCTTCGATCACCACTTCCATGCCAAGGCCCTGAATCAGACCGACGACCGCGCTGCAGATCGTCCGCGCCTCTGCGGAGGTCGCGATGTCGCGCACCAGGCTGCGGTCTATCTTCACCCGGTCGACCGGCAATTCACGCAGCCGGGCCAGATTGGAATAGCCGGTGCCGAAATCGTCGATGGCGATTCGCACTCCATCCTGTCGCAGCGCGCTGAGCTGTCCCAACACGCGCTCGTCCATGTCCATTGCCAGCGATTCGGTGATCTCCAGCTCCAGCATGGGCGGTGGGGTCTGGTGCGTCGCCATGGCGTGGCGCAGGCGCAGGAAGAAATCGGCCTGCGCCAGTTCACGAGTCGAAATATTGATCGCGATTCGCTGATGCACGCCCGATCGCGCCCAGCGCGCAGCGGTCTCGCATACCCGGCTCATGACCCAGTCGCCCAGCGCGACGATCATGCCGCTTTCCTCGGCAACCGGCACGAAGGCGCCGGGCATGATGAGCGCGCGTTCGGGATGGACCCAGCGCACCAGCGCCTCGGCCGTGACCGCATGGGCCACGCCGCCATGGCTCATTTCGATCTGTGGCTGAAATTCCAGCAGGAATTCGTCGCGCTCCAGCCCCAGCAACAGGTCGCGTTCCAGTTCGGCCCGGTCCGCCGCTTCCAGCGCCAGTTCGGCGGTGAACATCTCGGCGCGACCCCGGCCTTCATGCTTGGCATGATACATGGCGATGTCGGCCGATCGCAGCAGCGCGGACAGGCTGTCGCCATGGTCGGGGTAGCAGGCGATACCGATCGACGCGCCCAGATCGACATGCTGGCTGCCCAGTTCGAATCGTTCGCCCAGCGCGAACTGGATGGCACGCGCGATGCGTGAAGCCGCATCGCGATTGGGCAGGGTAGGGAAGAACATGGTGAACTCGTCGCCGGCCAAGCGGCCGATCACGGCGTCGCCCAGGCCTGCGCTGACCTGGGCCATCACCACTTCGCGCAGGCGACCTGCTACGCGCGCCAGCAACTGGTCGCCGGCCGCATGGCCCAGCGTATCGTTGACCGCCTTGAATCCGTCCAGGTCGATGAAGAACAAGGCGGCCGGTCCCGCACCGTCACGCTCGACGAGCAGGCGTTCGACCTGCCGGCAGAAGCTGGTGCGGTTGGCAAGGCCGGTCACCTGGTCGAACAGCGCCAGCGTCTGGACATGGTCCAGATTGGTGCGGACCTGGCTGAACAGGCTTTCCATCGCCACCGACAGGTCGGGCAGTTCCAGTCCGATCTCGGCGGGGACATGGGAATGAAGATCGCCATGAGCGGCGGCCAGCAGCCGCTCCGTCGCGGTATCGATGGCGCTTGCGGTGGCGGCGATGGTGCGCTGGGCCGATGCCCAACTCATCGTGCCGCACAGGATCGCGATGATCAGGGATCGGCCGACATCGACCAGATCGTCGGCCGCACCATGGCCCAATAGCAGCGACAGGATGAAGACGAGCGCGCCGGCCGCACAGGCAAAGGCAGCAGCGCGGCTTTTCACTGTCACGCCCTGCATGTGCCTCCCTGCCTGCTCAAAGCCCCCGATAATCGGTGCTGCTGGATCAGGCGGATATGAAGGACAGTGGTTAAGAAAAGGTCAGTGGCTGCGCAAATTGCGTCATTTTTTGCGGCGCAGGATCAGGTAGATGGCGCCGTCGCCGCCATGACGGGGATGGGCGATGCGCACGCTGGCGATGCGATCGGCATAGGGGCTGGTCTCCAGCCAGTGGCCGATCTCGCCCCGGATCGCGCCGCGCCGGCTCGAATCCCCGTGGCTGCTGGCTTTTGGCGGCTTGCCGGTCACGACCAGCAGCACCCGGACATCACGGGCAATCGCTGCCGCCAGCGCCTGATTAAGCCTGACATGGGCACCGGCCAGATTATGGCCGTGCAGATCGATCGACATGTCGGGGGCGATGTTGCCGCTACGGATTCGCTTTTCCCAGCCAGTGTCGAGTACGGCCGCTGGCGTGCGGGCGGGGGTGATCGGCACCGCCTTGGCAGGCTGCGGCGTTAACCTTGTTTCCGGGATCGGCACCGGGGCGACAACGGGCAGGGGCGGACGGATCAGCCCCGGCCGCAGCGGCCGGACCGAGCGCGTCAATGCGCCCCAGAGCGCCTGCTCTTCAGAAGATAGGGTCCGGCGTCGCATGGCGCGCGATCACGGGCGCGCCAGCCGTGCGGCGGACCCGATCGGCAGCAATATCAGTGCGCTGCCCCGAGCGGACATGCCGCCGGCAATGCCGCGCGCGCGGTCGCCTGCCCCCCAGAAACTGTCGAACCGATTGGCGCCCTTGATCGCGCCGCCGGTATCCTGGGCGATCCAGATGCCATTGGGTTCGGCCCGGTCCAGCGACAGCAGGACAGGGGCGCCCAGTGGAATATATTTGGGATCGGCCGCCACCGTCGCCTCGGCCGTAACCGGTACGCCCAGCGCGCCGATCGGTCCCGCGCCGGTCAATTCACGGAAGAAGACGAAGCTCTTATTCTCGTTCATGATCGCCGCGCCCTCAGCGGGGTGGGCGCGCAGATATTGCATGATGTCCTGCATCGACCCGGCCTGAATCAGGCCGCGATCCTTCATCAGCTTGCCGATGCCGGTATAGTCGCGCCCATTCTGCCCATCATAGCCGATGCGCATCACGCCGCCGTTGGGCAGGGTCAGCCGGCCGCTGCCCTGGACCTGCAGGAAGAAGAATTCGACCGGGTCGGCGGCCCAGGCCAGCTCCAGCCCGCGCCCGGCGAGCGATCCGTCGACGATCTGCGATCGCTCGTCGAACGGCACGAAATTGCTGCCCTGCACCTTGCCGCGGATGGTGCGGCCCTTCAGGCTGTCGCTGAACAGGCCGAGGTTGACGTCGATCAGTTCCGCCGGGCGGCGATAGATCGGCACCTGATAGCCGGGCTGGCGGGTGCGCGACCCGGCGATTTCCGGCTCATAATAGCCGGTGACGAAGGCCTTGCCCTCGCCCACCTGCACCGCCTCGAAATAGCGGGAGAAAAATTCGGCGGCGGTCGCTTCGGGCCAGCTCGACGCCGCGCTGCATGCGCTGTTCCAGTCCGATCCGCGCGTGAGGCCGCTCTGGTCGGTGCGCTTCATCAGCGTCGGACAGGAAATGCGAAAGGCCTGGAGAGCGGCGCGGGCGCGCTCGCCGGACGGGATCAGGCTGGCAATGTCGGGGCCGGGCGTGACGCCCAGGCCGGCGGCATTGGCCTGCTCCGTGGACAGGTCGCTCGGCGATACGGTCGGCAATTTGGGCGGCAGGGTGGGGCGGGGCGTGGCAGGAACCGGCCGGGTCGCGCCTTCGCCGCTACCGTTCGGCCGGCTTGGTGCAGGGCCGCTGGCCGATGGCGGAATTACGCCGCCCGCGCAGGCGGACAGCATCAGCGCCGCAAGCAGCGCCCCCCCCGAATGACGCAGGCTCACGCTGCCTCGTCGGTTTCGCTGAGCTTCCAGTTGGGATCCGCGCTGCGGATGTCGCGGGTGAAGGTCCAGATATCGTTGGTGCCGACAGCGTCGGTCAGCGACCCGGCGATGACATTGCCGTCCTTGTCGCGGGTGACGGCGGCAATGTCTGCCTCGAACCGCAGCGAGACTTCAGCGATGCGGCCATTGACGCTGGCATCGACGATCTGTGCCTTCTCGATCCGTACCAGGCGGTTGTCGAGCAAATGGCCTTCCGCTTCGCGCGCCGCGATCGCTTCCTCGAAGGAGCCGAGAACATCGGCATCGCACAGCCAGGCCAGTTCGTCGCGATCACCGCGCCAGAAGGCTTCCAGCACCATCTTGTAGGCGCTCTTGGCGCCCTCGACGAACTGCGGCACGTCGAAGCTGCGATCGGCACTGATCAGCGCGCGCACGCCGGCTTCGCCTGCCGGGGTAATGAGGCCTTCGGCCAGGCGAACCGAATCGCCCGTCGCTTCCGGCATCGGGCGGGGCTGCAAGCCGCCCACCTTGGCGCGTTCCTCCGCCGGACGCAGCGCAGGCTCCTGCTCATGGCCCGTCCGCTTTCCAAGAACGGAATAGAGCCGCAGTGCCAGGAAGCCGGCAATCATGGCGAGGATGACGATCACGTACACGGAGGCAAATACCCTTTGTTCGGGATGATGTTCCATCAACATAGGCATGTTTGCACGATACTTCAAATATCGGCTTGCCCTGTAATGCGCAGCAATTGGCCGACGTTGCTTCCTGTCGGGCGGCATTGCCCTGATCTTTCGCCACTGCTAAGCGCGCGGATCGATATGGCGGGCTGTTCCGGCCCTTCGAGCAACGAACGATCAGCAAGGATTTGAGGACAATGGCCGACGAAGCCGACACCATCCAGACCAACGTGACCGGCAATGGCGCCGACACCGCGCCGCAGATCGCGCTGATCAGCCAATATGTGAAGGATCTGTCGTTCGAAAATCCGAACGCTCCGGCCGTCTATCAGTGGCAGGACCAGCCCCAGATCGACGTCCAGTTCAACATCGGCGCCGACCGCGTCGGTGACGAAGTGCTGGAAATCGCCCTGAAGATCGAGGTCAAGGCTGTCGCGCCGCAGGGCACCGCCTTTGCCGTCGAACTGGTCTATGCGGCCCTGTTCGGCATGCGCAACGTGCCCGAGGACCAGATTCAGCCCTTCATGCTGGCCGAAGCGCCGCGCCTCGTCTTCCCCTTCGCGCGCCGCGTACTGGCCGACGCGATCCGCGACGGCGGCTTCCCGCCGCTGCTGCTCGATCCGATCGATTTCGGTGCGCTCTATCTGCAGCAGGCCGAACAGATGCAGGTAACCACGGGCGAACCCGCCGGCCACGCCTGATTGCATCATGCTCCTGATTCCCGTTCGGGCTGAGCCCGTCGAAGCCCGAACGGCATGGAGAGCCGCCGCATGAAATTGGTGAAGGCCCTTGGCTCGGTCGGCGGGCTGACGCTCGCCAGCCGGGTGCTCGCGCTGGTGCGCGATTCGCTCGCGGCCCGTTATGTCGGCGCCGGCTTCGCGTCGGATGCTTTCAACGGCGTCGCCTTCCGCCTGCCCAACATGTTCCGCGCCCTCTTTGCCGAAGGCGCCTTTTCCGCCGCCTTCATCCCGCTGTTCAACAAAAAGGCGGCCGGGCCGGGCGGCATGGCCGACGGCTATCATTTTGCCGAGCGTGCGCTGGCGGTGCTGCTGCCGGTCCTGATCCTGTTCACGATCGTCCTGCTGGCGGCCGCCTGGCCGATCACCTGGGCGTTGTCGGGCGGCTTCTCGCGCCAGAATCCGACGCCGGATCAGTTCGCCTTCGCCGTCACTTTGTCGCGCATCACCATTCCCTATCTGGCGCTGATCAGCCTGGCCTCTTTGCTGGGCGGCATCTTGAACTCGCTCGACAAATTCTGGGTCAATGCGGCCGCACCGATCCTGCTCAACGTCGCGATGATCGCCGGCCTGTGGTTCTTCCACGGCGCCGACGAATATGAAACCGCACGGGTACAGGCGATGTCGGTCACGGTTGGCGGCGCGCTGCAACTGCTCTGGCTGATCTGGGCCTGCAAGCGGGCCGGCGTCTCGATGAAATTGAAGCGTCCGCGCCTCGACGCCGACGTGCGCGAGCTGCTGCGCCTGATCGTGCCGGCCGCTGCCGGCGCCGGCGCGTCGCAGATCAACCTGCTGATCTCCACCGCCCTGTCGGGCTGGCTGCTCGCCTCGGGCTCGATCACCTATATCTATTATGCCGATCGGTTGAATCAGTTGCCGCTCGGCCTGATCGGCATCGGTCTGGGCACCATCCTCCTCCCCACCATCTCGCGCATGTTGTCGAAGGGCGAGGATCAGGCGGCGATGGAGACGCAGAACCGGGGCATCGAACTCGCCCTGTTCCTGACCCTGCCGGCGACCGTCGCCTTCATCACCGTGGCCGAACCTATCGTGCGCGGCCTGTTCCAATATGGCCGCTTCAGCGCCGAGGATGCGATGCGCTGCGGCTGGGCACTCTCCGCCTTCTCGATCGGCCTGCCCAGCTATGTGCTCGTGAAGGTGCTGACGCCGGGCTATTATGCGCGCGGCGATACGAAGACGCCGGTGCGCTATGCGATGTTGTCGATCGCCATCAATATCGTCGGCAATCTCGCGATGATCCCCACGCTTGGCCATATCGGCCCGCCGCTCGCCACCGCGCTCTCCTCCACCGTCAATGTCGCGATGCTCTATCGCACCTTGGTCGCGCGTGGGCATTTTACGGCAGACCCGCAACTGCGCCGCCGCATCCCGCGCCTCGCCGTGGCGGCGGTCGTCATGGGCGTTGCGCTCTGGGCGGGAGAGGATCTGCTCGATCCGATGCTCTCGGGCACGATGGTCAGCCGCTATATCGGCCTTGCCCTGCTTGTCGGCGCGGGCGTCGCGCTGTACGGGCTGGCATGCTTCGTCACCGGCGCCTATCGCCTATCCGACCTCAAGGCGCTGATGCGGCGGCGAGGCACCACATAATCAACAGAATGGATTAGAGTAATGCGCGTCCTTTCCGGCATCCAGCCCACCGGCAATCTGCACCTTGGCAACTACCTTGGCGCGATCCGCAACTGGGTGAAGATGCAGGACGAGATGGATGAAGGCAGCCAGTGCTTCTTCTTCCTCGCCGACATGCACTCGATCACCGTGCATGAAGGGCGCGAGCAGCGCATCCGCAACGTGCGCGACATGGCCGCCGCCCTGGTTGCCTCGGGCATCGATCCCGATCGCTCGGTCCTCTTCAACCAGGCGCGCGTACCGGCCCATGCCGAACTCGCCTGGCTCTTGAATGGCACCGCGCGGATTGGCTGGCTCAACCGGATGACCCAGTTCAAGGACAAGGCGGGCAAGGATCGCGAGGGTGCGTCGGTCGGCCTGTTCGTCTATCCGGTGCTGCAGGCGGCCGACATCCTGCTCTATCAGGCGACCCATGTTCCCGTGGGCGAGGACCAGAAGCAGCATCTCGAGCTGTCGCGCGATATCGCCACCAAGTTCAACACCGATTTCGGCGTCGATGTCTTCACCCTGCCGGCGCCGATCATCCCCAAGGAATCTGCGCGCATCATGTCGCTGCGCGACGGCACGGCGAAAATGTCCAAGTCCGATCCTTCGGATATGAGCCGCATCAACCTAACCGACGAGGATGATGCGATCATGACCAAGGTGAAGAAGGCCAAGACCGATCCCGAGCCGCTGCCCGAAACGGCGGAGGGTCTGGCCGGTCGTCCGGAAGCGACCAACCTGGTCGGCATTTACGCCACCCTGTCGAACAGCACGCCTGACGCAGTCTGCGCGCAGTTCGCGGGCAAGGGCTTTGGCGCGTTCAAGCCGGCGCTGGGCGAGTTGCTGGTCGAAACGCTGCGGCCGATGCGCGAGCGTTTCGTGGAACTGCGCACCGACGATGCCGCGCTTGATGCGATCCTCGACAAGGGCGCGGCCAAGGCGGCGGCGGCGGCCGAACCGACCCTGCGCGCCGCCTATGATGCCATGGGTCTGATGCGCTGAGCCAACTGGAAGGACGGGCGCGAACTGCGCCCGTCACTTACCTTCTTCGATCGTTTCGAATGTCATCGCCATGCGCATCTTCTTGCGCACGGGATTGCCGGCGCTGTCCCGCTGGATCGGATAACGCCGACTGAGAATTTGCGTTGCGCAATGTTGTTCCGGCATCGGCTTGTCGTTGATCGTCGCGACGCAGTCCGATGCGCTGCCATCGGACTCCGGTATCCGCCAGTTGATCTTGTTGCTGTAGCTTCCGACTAGGGGCTTGCCGTTCGTGTCGCGCGCAGGCGTAAAACGGGCGCGAGCTATGAGTAGGTCGCAGGTGGCCTGATCCAGTGTGGCGGCGCCGCTGCTGGAACTGATCGTGCATTTTACCGGCACGCCATTCTTGTCGATGTCCAGCAAAAAGGCAGTAACTCCCTCCTGTCCCTCGCGCAGTGCCGTTGCCGGATAATCTTCGGACGTGACCCGGTCGCCCGGATTTCCGGTTGGCGTGGGCGAAGACGCGGCTGCTATCAGCAAGGGAGCGAACAGCGGCAGGGTGAGAAAGGCATGCTTCATGCGGCTTTCCTGCAACAGTCTGTCACTCTTTTCCAGTGGTTTGACGGATCGTTCTGCGACATGGCGTCATGGATGTGCGGACATGGCTTGCGTCCAATCGACGGGTTGGTGCGTTCAAACGATGTTCAGTTGCGTTTTGCTAGAGCAGGGCGCAAGAAGACTAACAGGCATCCGCCTGATTCAGGACGCGAAAAAATGAAAGCTTTCAGCAAGATCGGCCTTTTCGCAGCGCCCGCGCTGGCGTTGGTGGCCCTGTCCGGCTGCGCCACGTCGTTCAAGGCGGACGTCGCCCGTTTCCAGCAGCTCCCCGCACCCGCAGGGCAGAGCTACACGATCGTTGCCGACGATCCCAAGCTCGCCGGTGGGCTCGAATTTTCCCATTATGCCCAGATGGTCGGGCAACGCCTGACCCAGACCGGCTATGTCGCCGCTGGCGATCCGGCCAAGGCCGACCTCATCGTGCGTGTCGCCTATGATGTCGACAATGGCCGTGAGCGTGTGCGCTCGACCGGTGGTTTCGGCCCGAGCCCCTATTTCGGTGGTGGCTGGGGCTATGGCCGCTGGGGTCGCCCCTGGGGCTATGGCTTCTATGATCCCTGGCTGTTCGGCGGTGCTGGCTTCAACGACGTGTCGAGCTACACCGTCTACACCAGCGATCTCAGCATGAAGATCGATCGTGCGGCCGACAATCTGCGCCTGTTCGAGGGCAAGGCCAGCGCCCAGTCGTTGTCCAACAAGCTGACCTATCTGGTGCCCAATCTGATCGACGCGATGTTCACCAATTTCCCCGGCCAGAATGGCGAGGATGTGAAGATCACCCTGCCGCCCGAAAAGAAGGGCTGAGCAGTCAAGATACGGTCGGCTCCCAGCCAGACCAAAATTGCCCGGCGATCCCTGCGATCGCCGGGCTTTCTTTTTGCCTGCAACATCTTAGGCTGGCAGGAAGGGGAGCGATGCCGTCAAGATGCGGGGGACGGGCATGTCGTTGACGATACGGATATTGATCGCGCTGGTCGCGGGGCTGGTGGCGGGTATCGCCTTGTCCGAATATGGCGGCGAGCTCGACGCGGCGGTGGTTGATATCGCGCAGCCGGTCGGCAAGGCCTGGCTGAACGGGCTTCAGATGCCGCTCATCCCGCTGATCTTCGCCCTGTTGGTCACGGGCGTGGCCTCTGCCGCGACCACCGCGCGGACCAGCGGCACGGCGGCACGCACCCTCCTTCTCTTCGCCCTGCTGCTGCTTGGCTCGGCCAGCGTCGCCGCATTGCTTGGCCCTCTGCTGCTCCAGCTCTGGCCGGTCCCGGCCGGCGCCGTTGGCGCGCTCGCTGGTGCCGGCCCGGCGACGGACGTGCCCGGCATACGCCCCTCGGCCGAATGGCTGCTCGGTTTCATCCCGGCCAACCCGATCCATAGTGCGGCGGAAGGGCAGGTGGTCGCCGTCGTCCTGTTCGCCCTGGTTTTCGGTTTTGCCGTGACCCGTGTAGCAGAGGATCGGCGTATCGCCCTGAGCGGCTTTCTCGCCGCGCTGGTGGACACA
Organism: Sphingobium sp. MP9-4; assembly: GCF_005281675.1. Lineage (NCBI taxonomy): Bacteria > Pseudomonadati > Pseudomonadota > Alphaproteobacteria > Sphingomonadales > Sphingobiaceae > Sphingobium > Sphingobium sp. MP9-4. Next base: position 157,401 of record NZ_LUFI01000038.1, read on the forward strand.
TTGCTGGTCATGGTCGGCTGGGTGCTCTGGCTCGCGCCGGTCGGCGTCTTTGCGCTGGCGCTGGTCGCGGGCAGCCGCTCCGGTCTCGCGACTGCCGGTGCGCTGCTCCACTATATCGGCTTCATCGTCCTCATTTGTCTGGCTGTGACGGCGCTGGTCTATCCGTTGGTGATCCTGCTTGGCCGGATTGCGCCCGGCCGCTTCGCCCGTGCGGCCTTGCCGGCCCAACTCATCGCCTTTTCGACGCAAAGCTCGATCGCCTCGTTGCCGGCGATGATTGCGGCCAGCGACGGGCCGCTCGAAATACGCGAAAGCACCCGGTCGATCGTCCTGCCGCTCGCCATCTCGCTGTTCCGTATCACCAGCCCGCCGGCCAATCTCGGCGTTGCCCTCTATGTGGCGGCGATGAACGGGGTAGCGCTCGGCCCGGTGCAGATCATGCTGGGCGTTGTGGTCGCCGCGATCGTCAGTCTGGCGGCCGTCGGCCTGCCGAGCCAGATCACCTTCTTCACCACCACCGGCCCGATCTGCCTCGCCATGGGCGTCCCGGTCGAGGCGCTGCCGCTGCTGCTGGCTGTCGAAACCGTGCCGGACATTTTCCGCACCGTCGGCAATGTCACCGCCGACATGGGCGTCACCCATATCATAGATCGCTTGGGAAGCGGAACGGGCATCAGGGATTGATGGCTGCTAACGACCATAAGCCGCCCTCACCATCATCGTCACCCTGAACTTGTTTCAGGGTCCATTCCTCCCAGCAGACCAATGGCTTGTTGGGCCTGATAGATGCTGAAACAAGTTCAGCATGACGTTAGTGGAATGGCAGGAAACCACCCCATCATGACATCGGACAGATTGTCCTACTGCGGGCTTTTATGATCTATCCTGTCGGATGCAGAGGCCAACGCTTCCTGATCCGGCATCGGCCGATGCGCCGCTGGCGCGTGGCTGTCGCTTCACTGTCGTTTCATCGTAGCGTCAATGGTGCGTCAGCATGACCCTGGTGTCGCGTCCGTGGCGCTCAACTGTCGCGTCACAGACGCGTTGGCGTGGCGTTTCAGGCGCAAATGGCCCAAAACAGCCTCACGACACTGTGAACTTCGGACTGTCGCGTCGTAAACCGGTTTCAGCCGCGCAACGCCCGCTCCGTGATCAGCCGGTAAATGCGGGTCAGGTCGTGCAGGTCGGCGATCGCGACGGCCTCGTCCAGCTTGTGCATCGTCGCATTGTTGAGGCCGAATTCGGCGACCGGGCAGAGGCGCGAGAGGAAGCGCGCGTCCGACGTGCCGCCGGTGGTCGACAATTCGGTGTCGAGGCCCGTCACGTCGCGGATCGCATCGCTGATCAGGGTGGACAGCGTGCCCGGCTGCGTCAGGAAGGGCTCGCCGCTGATCTTGGCCTCCACGCTGCCGCCCTCGCTCGCCGCGATCGCGCTGATCCGATCGATCAGCGACGCGCCGCTATGCTGGTCGTTGAAGCGGATCGAGATGCGCGCCGTTGCCGCCGCCGGGATGACATTATGGGCCGGGTTGCCGACTTCCAGGTCGGTGATCTCGATATTGCTGGGCTGGAACCAGTCGGTGCCCTCGTCCAGCACTTCGGCATCCACTTTGGCGAGGATGCGGACTAGCGCCGGGATCGGATTGTCGGCCAGGTGCGGATAGGCGACATGGCCCTGCGTGCCCGCCACCTTGATCCACATGTTGACCGACCCGCGCCGGCCGATCTTCACCACGTCGCCCAGCCGGGCCGAGGAGGTCGGTTCGCCAACCAGGCACATGTCCGGGTGCAGGCCATGGGCGACCATTCGGTCCATCAGCGCCAGCGTGCCATAGGTGGCCGGGCCTTCCTCGTCACCGGTGATGATCAGGCTGATCGTGCCGGGCAGGCTGTCGGGCAATTCGTGCAGCGCCGCGACGAAGGCGGCGATCGCGCCCTTCATGTCGACTGCGCCGCGGCCATAGAGCAGGTCGCCGCGCACCACCGGGGTGAAAGGATCGCTGGCCCAGCCATGGCCGGGCGGAACGACGTCGAGATGGCCGGCAAAGGCGAAATGCGGGCCGGCGCCGGTGGTGCGCCAGGCGAGCAGATTTTCGACCGGGCCGTCGGGTGCGACGCCGCTGACGAAACGGTCTACGGTGAAGCCCAGCGGAACCAGCATCGCTTCCAGCTCGGCGAAGACATCGCCGACGGCCGGGGTGACGGAGGGGCAGGCGAGCAGGCGCTCGGCCAGGGCCAGGGCGTCGTGATTGGTGCTGGTCTTGGTCATGGGGCAGCGTTAGCGAAAGCCGACTTTCTTGACCAGCGCAGAGGAGAGGGGCCATGCCGAAGATCGATCTTGCCGCCATTCCACAAAGCAATGCCACCGGCTATCCGGGCGATCATGCGCTGGCGGTGGCCGGTCGTTACTATCGCCGGCTGGCCCCGGCGACGGGTCTTGGCGATTTCGGCGTCAGCCATGTCGTGCTGAAACCCGGCGCAGCCTCATCGCAACGCCACTGGCATGAGGGCGAGGACGAATTTGTCGTCCTGCTGTCGGGCGAGGCGGTGCTGGTCGAGGAGGGCGGGCGCACGCCGATGGCACCGGGCGACATGGCGGCCTTCCCCAAGGGCGTGGCGGATGGCCATCATCTGCTCAATGAAAGCGATACGGATTGCGTCTTCCTTGCCTTTGGCCGTCCGTCTGTCAGTGATTGCCATTATCCCGATATCGATCTGCACCTGTCCGGTGGGGTCTATCGCCACAAGGATGGGAGCGTTTTTGCATGATGGATCGTCGTGGGTTGCTGGCCGGCATAAGTGGTGCTGTGGTCGCGGCGGGCATGCCCTCGGTTTCGGCAGCGGCGCCGGGCGGGCTGATCCGGCCGCCGCGCCTGCGTGAAGGGGATGTGGTCGGCCTAGTGGAGCCGGCGGGCTTTACCGATGACGCCTTCGACCTGGACCTGGTCAAGGAGACGATCCGGGCGATGGGGCTCAAGCCCAAGGCCGCGCCGCATCTGGTCGAGCGCTATGGCTATCTGGCGGGCAAGGATGCCGACCGCGCCGCCGACATCAACGCCATGTATGCCGACCCGGAGGTGAAGGCGGTGTTTGCGGTGCGCGGCGGCTGGGGCTGCGCGCGCATGCTGCCCTATCTCGACTTCAAGACGATCCGCGCCAATCCCAAGCTGTTGACCGGTTTTTCCGATATCACGGCGCTGCACCTGGCCTTTGCGGCCCGCGCCGGCTTCACCACCATCCACGGCCCCAATGCCGCCAGCGGCTGGGGCAAGCTCAGCTGGGACAGCTTCCGCGCGGTGGCGTTTGACGGGGCAACGCCGACCTATGTCAATCCGGTGGGGACGGAGGATCGGCTGGTGCCGCGCAGCGGCCGCATCCGTACCTTTGGCGGCGGCAAGGCGAACGGGCGGCTGCTGGGTGGCAATCTCACCGTGCTGACGGCGCTGATGGGCACGCCCTGGTTGCCCGATTTCACCGGCGCGATCCTGTTCGTGGAGGAAACCAACGAGGCGGAATATCGCATTGACCGGATGCTGACCCAATTGTCGCTGGCGGGCATATTGCCAAAGCTTGCCGGCTTCGTTTTCGGCCAATGCACCAGCTGCACGGCCACCGGCGTGTCCTATGGCGGCTTCACCCTGTCGGAAGTGCTGCAGCAGCATCTGGCGCCGCTCGGCATTCCTGCTTTCCAGGGCGCGCTGTTCGGTCATATCGCCAACCAGTTCAGCCTGCCGGTCGGCGCCCGCGCCGAAATCGATGCGGACGCGGGCACGATCCGGTTGCTGGAGCCGGCGGTCAGTTAGAGCCTGATCGTTTGAGCTGGAAGCGCTCCGCGCTTCCAGCGATGGCGTGAATCAGGCTCTATTCCTTTGTTGCGGGCTTGGCGCCGTCCAGCGAGGCGACGGTGCCATTGCCGATCGGCTCGCCTTTCATCCCCTCTGCAACCTTCTCGGCCGCCGCCATGACGCGCAGCACATTCTCGCCGGCCAGCTTGGCGATGTCGGCATCGCTCCAGCCGCGGCGCATCAGTTCGGCCAGCAGCGCGGGATAGGTGGCGACGCTGCCCAGCCCCTGGGGCAGCGATCCCACGCCGTCGAAATCGCTGCCGATGCCGACATGGTCGACGCCCGCAACCTTGGCGATATGGTCGATATGGTCGGCGACCATCGACAGGGTGACTACCGGTTCGGGATTGGCCTTTTCCCATTCCGCCAGCGCCTTCTTCGCGCCCTCGGGATCACCGATATAAAGGCCGCCAAAGGGCGGAGCGTTATAGCGGGCCATTTCCGCGCTGCGCGCCGCGCTCCAGACCCGGCGGGCCTCCGACACATATTGCGGCGCGAAATTGACCATGACCACGCCGCCATTGGCCGCGACCTGCTGCAGGATCGCGTCGGACACGTTGCGCGGCGTGTTGCACAGCGCGCGCGCGCTGGAATGGGAGAAGATGATCGGTGCCTTGCTGATCTTCAGTGCGTCCAGCATCACGCCTTCGCTGACATGGGCGAGGTCGACCAGCATGCCCAGGCGGTTGAGTTCATGCACCACCGCCTCGCCGAACGGGGTGAGGCCGTCATGCTGCGGATTGTCGGTGGCGCTGTCGGCCCAGGCGATGGTCCGGCTGTGGGTCAGCGTCAGATAGCCGGCGCCAAGGTCATGATAGGCGCGCAGCACGGCCAGGCTGCCGTCGATCTGGCCGCCGCCCTCGACCCCGATCATCGACGCGATCCGCCCGGACTTGTGCGCGGCGCGAACCTCGGCAGCGGTGGTGGCGAGGGTGAAGTCCTGCGGGTAGCGGCGGGCGAGGCTGTGGACCAGTTCGATCTGCTCGACCGTGTCCTTCACCTGCTGCAGTTCGGGCAGGTCGGCCGACACCCAGACGGACCAGAATTGCCCGCCCATCTGCCCGGCACGCAGGCGGGTGATGTCGGTATGATATTGGCTGGGGTCGAGCCGGTCGAGCGGCATGGTCCAGCGGGCGTCCCCGGCCTTGCCGGCCATCGCTTCGGGCCAGTCATTATGGCCGTCGATCAGCGGGGTGGCCTTCAGCACCTTGGCGATTCGCGCGGCATAGGGATCGGATGCGGGCGCGGCCGAGGCGGCGAAGGGGAGAGCGACGGTGGCGAGGAGCAGCGGCAGGGCTGCGAGGCGGAGGGATATCATGGCGCGGGAGACTAGGAGGGCGACGGATCAAGTCAATCGCGGCTGGCGGGCGGGTTCGACATTGGCTAGACCCTTGAATCGATGACGATCGATCCGCTGTTGCTGCTGCAGGCCTATGCCATCGGCGTGTTCCCGATGTCCGACGACCGGCAGGCGGACGATGTCTATTGGGTCGAGCCCAAAAGGCGGGCGATCCTGCCGCTCGATGGCCTTCACCTGTCACGTTCGCTGTCAAAGACGATCCGGCAGGACAGGTTTCGCGTCACCGCCAACCGCGCCTTTGCCGGCATCGTCGCCCTATGTGCGGAAGCTGCGCCGGATCGTCCATCGACCTGGATCAATGGCCCGATCGAGCGCGCCTATCGCCATCTCCACGAACTGGGTTTTGCCCATTCGATCGAATGCTGGGACGGGGATGAACTGGTCGGCGGCCTCTATGGCGTGGCGCTGGGTGGTGCCTTTTTCGGCGAGTCCATGGTGTCGCGCCGCACCGATGCGTCAAAGGTGGCGCTGGCCTGGCTGGTGGCGCGGATGCGTTTTGGCGGCTTCAGCCTGCTTGACTGCCAGTTCATGACCGATCATCTGCGCAGCATGGGCGCGCAGGAAATCAGCCAGCGCGACTATCTTCAGTTGTTGGGCGTTGCCGTCGGCGACGTGCCGCTGGGAGCGGGCGACGCGGTGCTGTCGGCCGGTTCGGGCTCGGCGGCCGAACTGGCGTTTGCACCGCTGGCCGGCGATGCGGCGGCAGGCACCTTGCCCTTGTCGCCCAGCTTGACCGTGGCAGGACCGCTTTCGGGCCATTCCATCGTGCAGCTCTTGACCCAGACGTCATAGACCGGGTGCTGGACGACATTGCGGTCGGGCCGTTCGCGGAACAGCCAGCCGGAAAAATTGCGGCGCCACTTGCCGTCGGAACTGCTGCGCACGTCCAGCTGCACGAAGGCGCCGGTTTCCTGCACATTCTCCCAGGGGGCCGTGGTCTCGCATGCCTGCAGGCGGACGATGGCGTCGCCGACGCGCAACGCCTCGCCGGGCTTCATCGTCAGGTCGCGGGTCAGGCCGTTGCGCTTGTTGAGCAGGCCGATCACGGCGGTGCGCTCGGCCATCGGCGTGCCGGACAGGCTGGCCTCGTCCGCGTTGCGGATAGGCTGGCCCTCGATCTTCACCGGGCCGCTCTGATTCGCTTCTGGCGCATCATTGCGACCGCAGGCCGCCAGCAGCGCGCACCCCAGAAGCGGCGCGCCAAGCAGGATCGGCGGGAATCCCCCCGCCGGACGCCGAATCATGCCGCGTCGGGGCTCCATGCCTCGTAATCGCCGGTCGCCTTCTGGCGCTGGCCGCCCTTTTCGAGCGCGCCTGAGGGACGGTAGGCGTTGGCGGTGCCGGTCGCGTTGGGGGTGAATTCCTTTTCCCAGATGCGCGGTGGCGGCAGGAAACTTTCGGGCGTGCCCTCGATCGAGTGGTGCAGCCAGCCATGCCATTCGGCCGGCACGCGGCTCGAATCATTGGCGCCGTTATACATCACCCAGCGGCGCGTCAGGCCGTTCGGATCGATGCCGCCTTCATAATAGACATTGCCCTGATGGTCCTCGCCCACTTTCGTGCCCTTGCGAGCCGTGAAGAGCCAGGTGCCGAAGGTGGCGCCATTCCACCAGGTGAAGATGTTTGCCAGGATACCCATGGCCGATGCGCTTAGCCGCTGGGATTGACGTGGGCAAGGACGATATGGCCCTAACGGGCGGTTGTCGGGCAGAAATCGAGGTCGATCGCGCTCTTGCCTTCGGTTGTTGCGCATTTGCCCCAGGATAGGCGGTCGCCTTCCTTGATGCCCAGTTCCGCGGCGCGGCCGCCGCGCAGTTCCAGCACCGCCACCACCGGCACGCCGGCGGACACCGGCTCGCGCGAATAAGGGGCGACATTGGCGCCGATGAAGGCGATCGTGCCGTCGGTATGGATGAACAGCATGTCGAGCGGGATGACCGTGTTCTTCATCCAGAAGCTGGCGGTGCGCGGCGGCTCCATCGGGAACAGCATGCCCTTGTCGGCATCCAGCGCCTTGCGGAACATCAGCCCCTGTTCCTGCTCCGCTTCGGTCCGGGCGACTTCCACGTCGAAGCGATGCGCGCCCTTCGCCGTGTGGATGACGAGGGGGAGCAGCGCGCCCTGTGGCGCGGCGGCCTGGACATTGCCGCTGTCATTTGCGGCATCGGGCTTGGCAGAACAGGCCAGGAGCAGCGCGGGCAGGGCGGCGGCGAAAAGCAGTCGGGTAAGGGGCATGCGATCCTGCCTAGCGGGTTTCGGGGAGGTGCGGGAGAGAATTAACCCTCAATCCTCCGCGTCGGGGAAGTCGCCGGGTGCTGCATCGACCCAGCGCCGGGCCAGGGCATAATCATGGCCGGCGCGCAGGAAGGCGGCGATCGCCTTTTCCCGTCCCTTGGGATCGGGCGCCTGCATTGCATAGGGGCCGATCCGCTTGCGTCGGGCGAATCGGTCGGCAGCCGCCCAGCGATCAGCCTGTGCCTGGGCATCGGCGGCACCACGATCGGCCTCCTCTATGCCGGCGGCGCGCAGCGTTTCGGTGACGCGGCGGGCGCCATAGCCGCGCCGGCCAAGGGCGGCGCTCTTCATCAGGGCAAAGCTGCTGTCGTCGACATAGCCCAGTTCTGCAAAGCGGGCGACCAGCGCTTCGGGATCGGCCGGCGCTTCCCCGCCCCATCCGCGCTCGCGCAATTTGCGCGCAAGATAGGCGAGCAGCTTGCCGCGGCTGGTCGCGAACCGGCCGACATAGCGCAGCGCCAATTCGCGCAAGGCGTCTTCGTCCAGGGGGCGGGGCGGGCGTTTGCTGGTCATGACCGGTCGTGCATTGTGCGCCATCATGCGCTAAGCGCCATCTTTATGCCACAGTCGGGCCGGAATTTTACCGCGCCTTATGGTCTAGAAGCACAGGCTGGATTGAAACTATCCGGTGCAAGTCGACGTCAAAACTGATAGCGGCCGCCGGAATATGACAGATATGACATTGGGTGACACCAATATGACGGGTTCGCAGATTATGATGGCACCTACGCCGACCAACGATGTTCTTCCGCGCCGCTTCTCCGATTTCGAGACGTTGGGCGAAGCGTTGGATTATGCGGCGCAGGGCAAGCGCGGTCTCAATTTCCATGATGCGCGCGGCAATCTGGCGCGGCCCTATCCGTTCAGCGAACTGCGCGAGGACGCGATCGCCTGTGCCCATCGCCTGATCGCCCATGGCGTGAAGCCCGAGGACCGCGTCGCCCTGGTCGCTGAAACCGGCGCCGACTTCGCCATGCTGTTCTTCGGCATCGTCTATGCCGGCGCCTGGCCTGTGCCGCTGCCGCTGCCGACCAGCTTTGGCGGCAAGGAAAGCTATATCGACCAGCTCAATGTCCAGTTGTCGAGCTGTGACCCGATGCTGTTCCTCTTCCCCAAGGAACTGGAGGACATGGCGGGCGAATCCGGTCGGCAGAAGTCGGTCGAGAGCATCGCCTTCGAGGATTTCATCGCCCGCGAAGCGATCGCCTGCGACCTGCCGCAGGCCAAGGGCGAGGAAATCGCCTATCTGCAATATTCGAGCGGTTCGACCCGCTTCCCCCATGGCGTCGCCGTGACGCACCATGCGCTGCTGTCCAACCTGTCGGCGCACAGCCATGGCATGGAAGTGCAGGAAAGCGATCGCTGCATCAGCTGGCTGCCCTGGTATCATGACATGGGCCTGGTCGGCTGCTTCCTGTCGGTCGTCGCCAATCAGGTGTCGACCGACTATATGAAGACCGAGGATTTCGCCCGTCGTCCGTTGGCCTGGCTGGACCTGATCAGCCGCAATGAAGGCACCTCGATCAGCTATTCGCCGACCTTCGGCTACGACATCTGCGCGCGTCGCATGTCGAGCCAGACCAAGGCTGCTGACCGTTTCGACCTGTCGCGCTGGCGCCTGGCCGGCAATGGCGCTGACATGATTCGCCCCGACGTGATGCAGAGCTTCGTCGATGCGTTTGGCGATGCCGGCTTCAGCCCCAAGGCGTTCCTGCCGAGCTATGGCCTGGCCGAAGCGACCCTGGCGGTCACTATCATGCCGCCGGGCGAAGGCATCATCGTCGAACTGGTGGAGGAAACCGACCTGTCGGGCGGTGCCGCACCGGAAGGCCGTCCGCAACGTTTCCGCTCGATCGTCAATTGCGGCAAGCCCGCCAAGGACATGATCGTCGAGATCCGCGACGAGGATGGCGGCCTGATGAACGAGCGCCAGATCGGCAAGGTCTGGACCACCGGCCCCTCGCTGATGGTCGGCTATTTCCGGGATCCCGAAGCGACCGAGGCCTGCATGGCGGATGGCTGGCTGGACACGGGCGACATGGGCTATCTGTCCGATGGCTATCTCTACATTGTCGGTCGCGCCAAGGACATGATCATCATCAACGGCAAAAATCACTGGCCCCAGGATATCGAATGGGCCGTGGAGCAGCTGCCGGGCTTCAAGCAGGGCGATATTGCCGCCTTCGCGATCACCACGCCGGGCGGCGAGGAAGCGCCGGCGGTGCTGGTCCATTGCCGCACCTCCGACAATGAGGAGCGTTCGCGTCTGCGCGACCAGATTCGCGAGCGGGTTCGCGCCATCACCGGCATGAACTGCGTCGTCGAACTGGTGCCGCCGCGCACCCTGCCGCGCACCAGCTCCGGCAAGCTCAGCCGGTCCAAGGCACGCAACCTCTATCTGACCGGCGAGATCCGTCCTTACGATATCGCTGCCTGATCGGGCGACGCATACCGATTGATAACCATTGCCTGCTAGGCCGGGCATGTGGGTATCGAGCAAGGGCAATCCGAAACCGACCGACAGGGACGGGGCTCGCTAAGGGCGATGATGGGGCTCGCACGCCTCGTCGATGAAGCCGATATGCGCGTCCTGACTGCCCAGTTGCAGTCGGCAGATAGCGTCGCGCTGCTGCGTCTGGCGATGAACGTGTTCGGCCTGCTGTTCCTCTGGCGCGTGTTTGGCAGCCATGTTTCGGCGACCGTCATGATCGGCTGGAGCGTCGCGCTGATCGGTGCCGTTGCTATCAGTGCCCTGTTGATCCATCGCCGGAAGATCGGTGCCGGCGGCGTGCCGCAGGCGCGCGACCTGCGCCGCCATGCCCTGACCGGCCTGCTGCACGGCCTGGTCTGGGCGGCCTGCATGACGCTTTTTTCGAGGGGAGAGGGGGCTGAGCATCTCGTGGCGCTCTGGACCCTCATCAGCTGCATCATGGTGTGCGGCGCAATCAGCTATGCGGCGACGCCGCTGGCCGCGATCGCTTTCCTGGTGCCCTGCATCGTCGGCCTGTCGGCGATGTTCGACGGCGAAACCCTGTTACCGCTGCGGGCGCTCGCCACCAGCTATGCACTGTCGCTGCTGGTCGGTTGCCTCATCTATGCCCGCACCTTCGCGCGCCAGCACAGCACCACGGTCCAGCTGGCCGAGCAGACCGAAGTCGTCAGCCTGTTGCTGCGCGAATATGAGCAGGGCGCATCCGACTGGCTGTGGCAGACCGATGCGCTGCGCCGGATCAGCGGCGTATCCCAGCGTTTCGCCGAAAGCGTCGGCATGACGCCGCAGGCGCTGGAAGGGGCGCCGCTGGTCCAGGTTCTGGCCGGCGCCGGATGGGAAAGCGGCCGCTTCGCCTCCAGCCTGCATAGCCTGGCGGATCATCTCAAGCGGCGGGAAAGCTTCAGCAATCTGGCGTTGCCCGTCGATGTGCAGGGGCGCACGCGCTGGCTCGAACTGTCGGCCTCGCCCCGCTATGATGACAATGGCAATTTCCAGGGCTTTCGCGATGTCGGGTCGGACATCACCATCCAGCGGGAATCGGCCGACAAGATCGCCCAGTTGGCGCGGTTCGACACGCTTACCGGCCTGCCCAACCGCGCCCATCTGCGCGATGCGCTGGATCAGGCGATGGCAGACACCGGCAATCGCCGGCCCGGCTGCGCGTTCCTGATGCTCGATCTCGACCGGTTCAAGGCGATCAATGACAGCCTGGGCCATCAGGTCGGCGACCAGCTGCTCAGCCAGGTGGCGCAGCGTCTGCGCCATGTCTGTGGCGGTGCCGGATTTTGCGGTCGCATCGGTGGCGACGAATTTGGCGTGGTGATTGCGCGGATCGACGACGACCGGGCGGTGGCGCGCCTGTCGATCGCGATCATCGACGCCCTGTCGGCCCCCTATCAGATCGATCAGCATGTGCTGCATGTCGGGGCGTCGGTCGGCTCGGCCGTCTCGCCTATCGATGGGCATCAGTCCGAATCGATCATCCGCAGCGCCGATCTGGCGCTTTATCGCGCCAAGGACGAAGGCGGCGGTGTCCATTGCCCCTATGAGCCGCAGTTGCATGCCAAGGCGGAGGAACGGCAGCGGCTGGAGCAGGCGCTGCGCGAGGCGCTGGAGAAGGATCAGCTCCATCTTCTCTATCAGCCGGTCGTGGATGCGACGTCCGGCGTGATCACCGGGTTCGAGGCGCTGGCGCGCTGGACCCATCCCGAACTGGGGCCGATCCCGCCGTCGAAATTCGTGCCGGTGGCCGAAGAAGCGCGGCTGATCGGGCCGATCGGCGAATGGGTGCTGCGCACCGCCTGCCGCGAGGCGATGCGCTGGCCCGCGCATATAAGGGTTGCCGTCAACGTGTCGGCGGAGCAACTGCACCAGTCCAACTTCATCTCCGCGGTGATCAATGCGCTGGCCCAGAGCGGGCTCGATGCGCGGCGGCTGGAGCTGGAGGTCACCGAAAGCGTGTTCATGCATGAGGATGACGGCGCGCTGCGCGTACTGGATCAGTTGCAGTCGATGGGCATACAATTGTCGCTCGACGATTTCGGCACCGGCTATTCCTCGCTCGGTTATCTCAGCCGCACCCGTTTCAACACGATCAAGATCGACCGCAGCTTCGTCGTCGGGGCGGCGCATAACACGCCAGAGAATCTGGCGATCATCCGGGCGGTGGTGACGCTGGCGGAAAGCCTGGGCATGTCGACCACGGCGGAAGGGGTGGAAACCGCGACCGAACTGGACATGGTGCGCCGGCTGGGCTGTAAGAAGGTGCAGGGCTATTATTATGGCCGGCCGATGCTGCCGCAGGATGCGGCGCGCCTGTTCCCCGATCCGCCGGCGCAGGCCTGCGCCGTTGGCTGAGGCAGGGTCTCAGCCCTGCTGAACCTGCCGCTCGACCATCGTCCATAGCGCGCCGAAGGCCTGGGCCGGGGGGGAGGCGGGGGCGAACGCACCCAGCGGCTTGCGGCGGACCGTCATCTGCTCGATCGTGCTGGCCATGGGGATCGCGCCCCAGCCGGGCTGTTCGTCCAGTGCCTTGCGATGCAGGCTGCGGCGGCGGTCGACCATCGAATAGACCGGCAGGATCGGCGCATGATTGCCGCCGCGCTGGACCAGATAGCGCGCCACCTCGCCCATCGCGCGCTGTGACAGGGGAGAGGGGATGACCGGGATGACGATCAGGTCGGCGGCGCGCAGCACCTGCTCGCTGGTTTCGGTGAGGCCCGGCGGGCAATCGAGGATGATGCGGTCATAATCCTTGCCCAGGCTGTCGATCAGCTTGGCCAGCCGCTTCTTCTTGTCCATCTCGCGGAACAGATGGTCTAGGCTGCGCAGCGAGGTGTCGGCGGCGATCAGGTCCAGGCCCGGCACGGTGGTGGGCTGGATCAGCTTGCGGACCTCGACATCCTTGCTGAAGATGGCCTGGGCCGCATCGCGGCTTTCAAGATCGGTGGAGAGGAGCCAGCTCGACGCGGCCTGCGGGTCGAGATCCCAAAGCAGGGTGCGCCGTTTCGATATGCTCGCCGACGCCCAGGCGAGGTTGACCGAAAAGGTGGTTTTGCCAACGCCCCCCTTGAGGCTGTAGACGGCGATGGTCGCCAATGCCGGTTCCTTTGCCATGGGAGAGGAAGCTACGGCTTCCCCCCGTCAAAGCAAGGGCTCAAATCAGCCGCTTGTTACATGGGCGTGACAAGCGGCTGATATTCAGAGGATTTCCAGAACCTTGTCCTGGGGGCGGCAGAAGCGCACGCCCTTTTCGGTTTCGACGAAGGGGCGGTTCACATAGGCCGGATTGGCCGCCATCTCGTCCAGGATCGCATCCGCCGTCATGTCCGACAGGCCGCGTTCCTCGGCATCGGTGCCCATCTTGCGGATCGCTTCGGCCGGGGTCATCCCGGCGTCGGCGAACAGCTGGGCCAGCTTGTCGTGGGTGAAGGGGGTCTTCAAATATTCGACCACCTCCACCTCGACGCCTGGCGTTTCCTCAAGGATCGCCAGCGTCTTGCGCGACGTGCCGCATTTGGGATTGTGCCAGATGGTGGCCTTCACTGGCCATCCTCACGGGCAAGCCATTCTTCCAGCCACTTGATCGTATAGTCGCCGTTGAGGAATTCGGGATCCTTCAGCAGCGCCTGGTGCAGCGGGATGGTGGTCTTCATCCCTTCGATCACATATTCCTCCAGCGCGCGGCGCAGACGCATGATCGCGCCCTCGCGGGTGCGGCCATAGACGATCAGCTTGCCGATCATGGAGTCGTAGTAAGGCGGCACCTTATAACCCTGATACAGGCCGCTATCGACGCGGACATGCATGCCGCCCGGAACATGATAGCTGGTGACGGTGCCCGGCGAGGGCGCGAAGGTCTTGGGATCTTCCGCGTTGATGCGGCATTCGATCGCATGGCCGGTGAAGCGGATATCTTCCTGGTTCACCGACAGCGGCTTGCCTTCGGCAACGCGGATCTGTTCGCGCACCAGGTCGAGGCCGGTGATCATCTCGGTCACCGGATGCTCCACCTGCAGGCGGGTGTTCATCTCGATGAAGTAGAATTCGCCATTTTCCCACAGGAACTCGATGGTGCCCGCGCCGCGATAGCCCATGTCGGCCATCGCCTTGGCACAGATGCCGCCGATCCGTTCACGCTCGGCCTGGCTCAGGACGGGCGAGGGCGCTTCTTCCAGCACCTTCTGGTGGCGACGCTGCAGCGAGCAATCGCGTTCGCCCAGATGGATGGCATTGCCATTGCCGTCGCCGAACACCTGGATTTCGATGTGGCGCGGATTGCCGAGATATTTCTCGATATAGACGGTGGCGTCGCCGAACGCGGCCTTCGCTTCCGAACCGGCCTGCTGCATCAGCGTTTCGAGCTGGTCGGGCGAGGTGCAGACCTTCATGCCGCGACCGCCGCCGCCAGACGCGGCCTTGATGATCACCGGATAGCCGGCAGCATCGGCAATCGCGCGCGCTTCCTCGACATCGCTGACCGCGCCGTCCGAACCCGGCACCAGCGGCAGGCCGAGCGCGCCAGCGGTACGCTTCGCCTCGATCTTGTCGCCCATGGTGCGGATATGTTCGGGCTTGGGACCGACAAAGGCGAGACCATGAGCCTCGACGATTTCGGCGAACTTGGCGTTTTCGCTGAGGAAGCCATAGCCCGGATGGATCGCGTCGGCGCCGCTGATCTCGGCCGCAGAGATGATCGCGGCGATGTTGAGATAGCTGTCCTTGGCGGCGGGCGGCCCGATGCAGATCGCCTCGTCGGCGAGGCGCACATGCATGGCGTCGGCGTCGGCGGTCGAATGGACCGCCACCGTCTTGATACCCATTTCATGGCAGGCGCGGTGGATGCGCAGCGCGATTTCGCCCCGGTTGGCGATCAGCAGTTTTTCGATGGCCATGGGATCGCGGCCTTATTCGATGACGATCAGCGGCTGGTCATATTCGACCGGCTGGCCGTTATCGACCAGCACGGCCTTGACGGTGCCGGCGACGGGCGCGGTAATCGCGTTCATCACCTTCATGGCCTCGACGATCAGCACGGTTTCGCCGGCCTTTACCTGTGCACCGACGCGCGCGAAGGGCGCGGCGCCCGGCTCGGCCGAGAGATAGGCGGTGCCGACGATCGGCGACTTCACCACATTGCCGGCGGGCAGGGCAGGCTCGGCCGCCGCGGCGGGAGCAGCGGCCGGTGCCGCAGCCGGGGCAGCGACGGGTGCCGCTACGGCAGCGGGCGCTGCGAAGATGGGGGCGCCGCCACCGATCTTGCGCGCCACGCGAATCTTGCGGTCGCCGTCTTCAACCTCGATCTCGGTCAGGTTGGTGTCGTCCAGCAAAGCTGCCAGTTCGCGCACCAGGGTGACGTCCACCTGCATCGCGCCCTTGTCATGCTTGTCGTTCATGCTTGACCCTTGTCGTCTTTCAAAATGCGTTCTGGCGGCCAGCGCCTATGCTCATTTGCGCCAAAGCGCAACTTTTGTGCGTTCTACAGTTCCAGGGCTGCTTCGAGCGCCAGCATGTAGGACATGGCGCCAAAGCCTGCGATCGTGCCCTTGGCGGCCATGCCGACATAGGATTTGTGGCGGAAGGCCTCGCGCGTGTGCGGGTTGGACAGGTGGATCTCGATCACCGGCACGGTGATGCTCTTGATCGCATCATGCAGCGCGATGGAGGTGTGGGTATAGGCGCCGGGATTCATGATGATGGCATGGGCGCCCTCGCGATGCGCCTCCTGCACCCAGTCGACCAGGTGGCCTTCATGATTGGACTGGCGGAAATCGATCTCGACATGGGCGCGGTGGGCGGCGTCCTCCATCCGCTC
Source organism: Sphingobium sp. MP9-4 (assembly GCF_005281675.1). Classification (NCBI taxonomy): domain Bacteria; kingdom Pseudomonadati; phylum Pseudomonadota; class Alphaproteobacteria; order Sphingomonadales; family Sphingobiaceae; genus Sphingobium; species Sphingobium sp. MP9-4. The sequence continues at coordinate 173,207 of NZ_LUFI01000038.1, forward strand.
GGCAATGTCGTCCAGCGTGTCATAGCCGTAGATTTCCGGTTCGCGGGTGCCGAGCATGTTGAGGTTCGGGCCGTTAAGAACATAGATTTTGCGTGTGTCCGCCATGGCGATCCCCCATTCGGTCGAGACTTGTCTGTTGCGGGCGCGGCGTCGCCGCCCCTATATGCGCGCTGATCTTTAGCCCTTCGTGTCGCGCCAAGTCGAGACACGTTTCCAGCCACGAACGGGATAATGTAGTGAGCATCGACGGCACCATCTCCATCCATATCAATGGCGAGCATCGCCGCATCCGCGACGGCCTGACCCTGGCCGAGCTGGCGAGCGAGCTGGGCTTCGCGCCGGAGAAGGTGGCGGTGGAGCGCAATCTGGAAGTGGTGCCGCGTTCGACCCTGGCCGATGTGAAGGTCGAGGATGGCGACGAACTGGAGATCGTGCATTTCGTTGGCGGCGGCGATATGTCCCCGGTGGATGACGATAGCTGGACGGTAGCGGGCAAGACCTTCCGCTCGCGCCTGATCGTGGGCACCGGCAAGTACAAGAATTTCGAGCAGAATGCCGCCGCGCTGGTCGCGTCGGGCGCTGAGATCGTCACCGTGGCCGTGCGCCGCGTCAATGTGTCCGATCCGAACGCCCCGATGCTGACCGACTATATCGACCCGAAGAAGGTCACCTATCTGCCCAACACCGCCGGCTGCTTTACCGGCGAGGAGGCGATCCGTACCCTGCGCCTGGCGCGCGAGGCGGGCGGCTGGGAACTGGTGAAGCTGGAAGTGCTGGGCGAGGCGCGGACGCTCTACCCGGATATGGTCGAAACGCTGCGCGCGACCGAGGTGCTGGCCAAGGAAGGCTTCAAGCCGATGGTCTATTGCGTCGACGATCCGATCGCGGCCAAGCGGCTGGAGGATGCCGGCGCGGTCGCGATCATGCCGCTGGGCGCGCCGATCGGGTCGGGTCTGGGCATCCAGAACAAGGTGACGATCCGCCTGATCGTGGAAGGCACCAAGCTGCCCGTGCTGGTCGATGCGGGCGTGGGCACCGCGTCGGAAGCGGCGCAGGCGATGGAGCTGGGCTGCACCGGCGTGCTGATGAACACTGCCATTGCCGAGGCGAAGGACCCGGTGCTGATGGCGGCGGCGATGAAGGCGGGCGTCGAGGCCGGCCGCATGGCCTATCGCGCCGGCCGCATGGGCAAGCGCATGTATGCCGACCCGTCGAGTCCGCTCGCTGGCCTGATCTGATTCCAGGGCGTCGCGGCGCGAGATTCGACGCGACAGCCGAAGTTCACAGTGTCGTGGGGGTGATTCCGGGCCAATGCGCCGGGAACGCGCCCGCGACGCGACAGCGAAGCGACAATCGCGCGACAATCGGGGCACGATCGCGCGCGTTCGACGCGACACGGAGGCGACACTGGGGCGACAGGGAAGCGACGCCTGTGTTGCAGGTGGGCGGTTGCTTGGGGGCGGATGTCCCATCCCCCAAGTAAATCAGAAGAGGCGCGTGTAGGACAGCGCGGTTGAGGGGCGGAAGCTGTCGCTAACAGCATCGTCACCCTGAACTTGTTTCAGGGTCCATTTGTCCCAGCAGGCCAATGGACTACTGGGCTGGATGGATGCTGAAACAAGTTCAGCATGACGTTGTGAGGGCGGGCCGGAAGCCCATCATTTAACCGATCAGGTTGACCGTAATCCTATCCCTCGTTCTTCACTCTTCACCCCGTAACTCCAGCCGGCTGGCCCGGTCGAAGATTGCGAGCACCAGCGGGTCGGCTTCGGCGGCGCGGACGGCGACGTGGAAATCGACCGGGGGCATGAGCGGGGCGCCGGGCACCGGGACCAGGCGCCCTTCGGCCAGTTGCTGGCGCGCCATCGGCCGGGGAAAGATGCCGATGCCGCCGCCTTCCAGCACGATGTCGATCATGGTGCGGACATTGTTGCACAGGTTGAGCGGGCAGTCGGCCAGGTCCGACGCGGCGATCGCATCCTTCATGATGCGGTAGAGCGGCGACAGGTTGGTGAGCGACCAGATCGGCGGGCGGACGTCTGCCATCGTCGCGACGGTTGCGGGACTGGCGAGCCAGAGCAGGTCGACGCTGCCGATCGGCGCGGTGCGCAGCATCGGATGGGCGATGCGGCCGGCGGCGAAGGCGAGGTCGGCATGGCCCGAGGCGAGCTGCTGGATGAGGTCGGCGGTGAGCGCGATGTCGACCTCCAGGCTGACATGGGGCAGGTCGCGGCCGAGCTGGGCGACGAAGCCGGGCAGGCAGCTGGCCGCCGCGATCTCGCCCGCGCCGATGCGCACGATGCCGGTCGCGCCGGATATGTCGCTGCACCCCATCAGCACGCCCTGGAAGCGCGCCCAGAGCGGCTCGCTCTCCCGCACCAGCTCGCGCCCGGCGGGGGTGAGCGCCATCGTCCGCCCCTCGCGCCGGAAGAGGGCAGTCCCCAGATGGCTTTCCAGTTCGCGCACCCGCGCGGAAATCGCCGGTTGGGTGGTGTTGAGGCGCGCCGCCGCCGCCGCGAAGGTGCCCAGCCGCGCGATCCACAGCAGGGTTTCGAGATGGTAGAAGGCGATGCGATTGATAGACATTGTTTGGGTTTAACCGAAAAAACAAATCATTGGTATTGATCGGTTTGCCTGCCTAGTCTGCGCCGAAATTTCAAAAGGATGGATGCCGATGGCCAAGAAGCTCTACCCCGATGCCGCCGCCGCGCTGGAAGGGCTGCTGTTCGACGGCATGCATCTGTGCGCGGGCGGCTTTGGCCTGTGCGGCATCCCCGAGCGGCTGATCGACGCGATCCGCGATTCGGGGGTGAAGGACCTGACCATCGCCAGCAACAATGCCGGCATCGACGGCGAAGGGCTGGGCAAGCTGCTGCGCACGCGCCAGGTCAAGAAGATGATCTCCTCCTATGTCGGCGAGAACAAGGAGTTCGAGCGGCAATATTTGGCCGGTGAGCTGGAGGTGGAATTCTGCCCGCAGGGGACGCTGGCCGAGCGCTGCCGCGCGGGCGGGGCGGGCATTCCCGGCTTCTACACCAAGACCGGCGTCGGCACCGCGGTGGCCGAGGGCAAGGAAGTCAAGAATTTCGACGGCCAGGACTATATCCTTGAACGCGGCATCTTTGCCGATGTCGCGATCATCAAGGGCTGGAAGGCGGACGAGAGCGGCAACCTGATCTTCCGCAAGACCGCGCGCAATTTCAACGCGCCGATGGCGACCGCGGCGAAGATCTGTATCGCCGAGGTGGAGGAAGTGGTGCCGGTCGGCAGCCTGGACCCCGATGCGATCCATCTGCCCGGCATCTACGTCAAGCGGATGATCGTCGGCGCGCCCTATGACAAGAAGATCGAGTTCCGCACCGTGCGCCAGAGGGACGCGGCCTGATGGCGACGATGATGCGGCTTGCGCCGGCGCTGTTGCTGGCGCCGCTGGCGGCCTGTGCAACGACGACCGAGACGACGAGCGCGACCGGCCCGGCGCCGGTGACGCCGACCGGACCAGCGGTGCCGCCGGCGGGCATGCAATATCTTTATGGATCGGGCGAGGCGGCAGCCTTGTCGCGCCAGGCCTGGACCGCGCTGGTCGCCCATGCCGCGACCGTCGTGAAGGCGCGGCCGGCAGATTCTGTCGTGCTGGCGGAAGGCGCGAGCCTGGATGCGCCCAAATATGTGCCGTGCGGCAACCGGCCCTTCGCCGCCGTGTTCGACGTCGATGAGACGGTGATGCTGAACACCGGCTTCGAATATCATGATGCGAAGACCGGCAAGGGCTATGATGCCGCCGACTGGGACGCGTGGGAAAAGACCGGCGAAGGCGCGGTCGGCCCGGTGCCGGGCGCTGACAGCGGCCTCAACGCGCTGCGGGCGATGGGCGTGACGGTGATCTTCAACACCAACCGTTCGGCCGCCAATGCCGACGCGACCGCGCGCGCGATCAAGGCGGCGGGGCTGGGCGAGGCGGTGCATGGCCAGACGCTGTATCTGGCCGGCGACGATACGATGGGATCGCGCAAGGATGGCCGGCGCTGGACGATTTCGCGCAGCTATTGCGTGATTGCACTGGGCGGCGATCAGCTTGGCGATTTCACGGACCTGTTCAATGTCGGGCAGAGCGTGCCGGCGCGGCGCGCCGCGACGCAAGGCCCGGCAATCGCGCAACTCTGGGGCGCGGGCTGGTTCGTCCTGCCCAACCCGGTTTATGGCAGCGGCCTCAAGGGCGGCTTCGACGATGTTTTTCCTGCCGACAAAAGATGGGCGCCGCCCGCCCAAGGGGAGAAGTGATAATGGCCTGGACCCGTGACGAGATGGCCGCGCGTGCGGCGAAGGAGCTGGAGGACGGCTTCTATGTGAATCTGGGCATCGGCATCCCGACGCTGGTGGCGAACCATATTCCCGATGGCGTCGAAGTGACGCTGCAGTCGGAAAATGGCATGCTGGGCATCGGTCCCTTCCCCTATGAGGGGGATGAGGATGCGGACCTGATCAATGCCGGCAAGCAGACGATCAGCGAGCTGCCGCAATCGGCCTATTTCAGTTCGTCCGACAGTTTCGCGATGATCCGCGGCGGGCATATCGACCTGACCGTCCTTGGCGCGATGGAAGTGGCCGAGAATGGCGACATCGCCAACTGGATGATCCCCGGCAAGATGATCAAGGGCATGGGCGGCGCGATGGACCTGGTCGCGGGCGTCAAGAAGATCATCGTGGTGATGGAGCATACGTCCAAAAATGGCGATCCCAAGTTCATCCCGGCCTGCACCCTGCCGCTGACCGGCAAGAATGTGGTCGACATGATCGTCACCGACCTGTGCGTGTTCCAGCGTCTCGACCATGACAGCCCGTTCAAGCTGGTTGAACTGGCGCCGGGCGTGACCGCCGAAGAAGTCGCTGCTAAGACGACCGCCCATTATATCAGCTAAGGGCGTTTCATGAGCCTCGACGGCACCTATGACGAAGCCAATATCTTTGCCCTGATCCTGCAGGGCAAGATCCCGTCGACCAAGCTGTACGAGGACGAGAAGACCTTCGCCTTCCTCGACATCATGCCGCAGACGCGGGGCCATGCGCTGGTCATTTCCAAATGGTCCAAGGCGCGCAACCTGCTGGAGATGGAGGATGAGGCGCTGGGTGAGGTGATGGCGACCACCAAGAAGGTCGCCACCGCCATCCGCAAGGCGCTGAACCCCGACGGCATCCAGATCGCCCAGTTCAACGGCGCGCCGGCGGGCCAGACCATCTTCCACCTGCACGTCCATATCCTGCCGCGCTGGGAGGGCGATCCCAAGGGTTTCACCGCCCATGGCGCCGGTGCGCAGGCGGACAAGGATGCGCTGGCGGCGCTGGCCGAAGAGATTCGCGCGCAGTTCTGACGTGGCACTCAAACCCTTCAAGGCGCCGGGCGCGCGGCTGGCGCTGCGGTCCAAGGCGGCGAACAGCTATCTGACCGGCGATCGGGGCGGGGCCGAGGTGATCCTCGACATCTCGCGGCTGCTCTCGCGTGCTTTCCACCCGACGCCGACCGGCATCGACCGGGTCGAATATGTCTATGCCCGCGAATTGCTGGAGCGGATGCCCGATCGGTTGGCCTTTGCCGCCGTTCATCCGGCGGGCGGCTATTATGGGCGCTTGAATCACGCTGCCGTGCGCCAGTTCCTGGCCTTCACCGCGGCGAAATGGCGTAATGTGGATTCGCCCGACGAGCGCAAGGAGCGGGCGGCGGTGATCCGCCACATGTTCGCGACCCGCCCGCGCCCGGTGCCGAGGGCCAAGGGGCCGCGCATCTATCTGCAGGCGTCGCCCCATCATCTGGACGATGCGGCGCAGGTAGGGGCGATTTTGCGCGCGGAGGGCGCGAAGTTCGTCACGCTGGTGCATGACGTCATTCCGCTGAGCCATCCCGAGTTCGCCCGGCCGCAGGGCGCGGACGAGCATCGTCGTCGGCTGCGCAGCATCGACCTTTATGCCGCCGGGATCATCGGCAACAGCCAGGCGACGCTGGACGCGCTGGAACCGCATCTGTCGAACGGCCTGGCCGATCGCCAGACATGCGTCGCCCATTTCGGCGCCGATCCGCCCGATGTGTTTGGCGGGTCGGGCACGGCGCTCCCTGAGCGGCCCTATTTCGTCTATCTGTCGACCATCGAGCCGCGGAAGAATCATCTGCTGCTGCTCAATATCTGGCGGCGGATGGTGGACGAACTGGGCGATGCGGCGCCGATGCTGGTGCTGATCGGCCGGCGCGGCTGGGAAAATGAGAATGTCATCGACATGCTGGAGCGGGGCGAGGCGCTGCGCGGCCATGTGGTCGAGGCGGGCGAGCTGCCCGACAACCAGATGCAGGATCTGGTCGCGGGCGCGCGGGCGATGCTGATGCCGTCCTTTGCCGAAGGGTTCGGCATGCCGGTGGTCGAAGCGCTGTGCGCTGGCGTCCCGGTGATCTGCAGCGACATTTCGGCGCATCGTGAAGTCGGCGGCGATGCGCCCGATTATATCGATCCGCTCGATGGTATGGGCTGGATGCGGATGATCCACGCCTATGCCGCAGCGGATTCGCCGCAGCGGGCGGCGCAGCTTGCACGGATCGGCGGATGGCATGCGCCGACCTGGCGTGACTATTTCGACATAGTGGCGGAACTATTGGAAGATGTGACTGCTACTGTTCCTTGACCTGGAATTTTCAGGCGATCATGGAATGGGTTGAATGCAATTCCCCTCCTTGACGCTGGCCGGCTTGGAGGGCGTCGTCGGGGGTATATGGACATGGCGGAAATGGCCGACGCGGGAGTCGGAGCCTGCCGTCGCGCAGACCGTGTTCCGTTCCTGCGGTCGCCGCCTTTCCCCGGCATCGATCCGGCGGTTGCAGCCATCAGCTATGCGGAACAGGAGAGCGTCTTAGCGCCCATATCCGACGCGTTGCTGGATGCGTTGCTGCTAGCACGGGTGGGTGGCGATTTCTGGGGACATCGGCCAAAAGGTCTGCTGCTGGTCGCGCGCGAAGGCGTGCGCATCGATCCCTCCATCTGTGTCGGTCTTGTTGCTGGGCAGATTGGCATTATGCCCGCTGATGTCAGCGCGAAGCGTGGGGCAGCGCCAGCAATCGGGCATTGGCTGCCTTCGGTCTGCGATCCCTGGGTATTGCTGGCCGACGCGCGGACCGTCCATGCCGAGGTGGACGATGACCTGGCCATCGTTGCCGGCTTGTTGGGCATTGCGGTCTTGGGGCCGGATGGTGCGGCGTTCTCTGCAGAGCAGTTGAAGGAAGCTGCCCGTTATCGGCTGGCCAGCGCCCGCTATCGCGATTGCTTCAGTGGCGAGATGGTCGATGCCGCCCATGCAATTGGGCAACTGGCCGATTGGCGACGGCATGTGGACGGCAACAGAGGGATTGCGGCGGCAAGCGGCATGGCATTCTGGAAGCGGGAAGCGATGCGTCATTTCCTGTGGGATGGAGTCCGCACACCGCCCTTCCTGCCACCCGCACGCGGCTTGGCGCGGGCACGGCGGGAAGCGGGCGCGCTGGCGATCTGGCCATCGCGCGTGCCCGTGACCATTACAGCGGATGCGGCTGCCGTTGGTGTTACCCTGGCTCGGGTAGAGGATGGATTCCTGCGTTCACGAGGGCTGGGCGCGGCGCTGCATCCGCCCGGATCGGTGGTGATCGATCGATGCGGCATCTATTATAACGCGCGCGCCGCAAGCGATCTGGAAGGCTTGCTCGCCACGCATGAATTTTCGCCGGACCTGGTCGAACGCGCCCGGCAGTTGCGCGCGCGCGTCTGCGATGCCGGCGTTACCAAATATGGCGCCGAGGCGGGGCAGATGATCGACCTGCCGCCGGGGCGGCGCACGGTGCTGGCGGTGGGGCAGGTCGATGACGACATGTCGGTGCAACTGGGCGGGGCCGGGATCGATGGTAATCTCGATTTTCTGGCGCGAGTGCGCCGCGCAGAACCGGACGGCTGGATCATCTATCGTCCCCATCCCGATGTGCAGGCCGGACATCGCAAGGGGCATTTGAGCGACGCCGCCGTGCTGGAACATGCTGACGCGATCGACAGCGGCGCGCCCCTGATGGAACTGGTGCAGGCGGTGGACGAGGTGCATGTCCTGTCTTCGCTGACCGGCTTCGAGGCGTTGATGCGGGGCTGCTCCGTTACGGTTCACGGCATGCCCTTCTATGCCGGTTGGGGGGTGACTCGGGATCTGGCCAAATCCTCTCCGCGAAGAGGGCGTCAACTCGACGTGGATCGACTTGTCGCGGCCGCGCTCATTCTCTATCCTCGCTATATTGATCCCGTGACGCGCTTGCCTTGTGGTCCCGAACTGATGGTGGACCGCCTGGCGAGTGGATCGACGCCGCCGATGACATGGCTCATTCGGTTGCGGGCGCTACAGGGGAAGCTACGAAGATTTATGACATTGTCCGCTGAGTTCCTTCATGGCTGAACCCACGTCCAAAACATTCTTGTTCCTGCAGGGGCCGCATGGTCCCTATTTCTCGATGCTTGCGGATGCGTTGCGCAAGCGCGGACATTCTGCTCTGCGGATCAATATTAATGGTGGCGACAAGGTCGATTGGCTAGGAGAGGCCACCGATTATCGTGGAACATTTCGTAACTGGCCGCTCTTCTTTGACGATTTTATCGTCAATCATGGCGTTACGGACCTGATTCTCTATGGTGATTGCCGTCCCTACCATACCTCGGCACATGGCATGGCACGGCTGCGCAACGTGCATGTTCATGTCGTTGAGGAAGGGTATATTCGCCCCGATTTCCTGACCTTGCAAGATGATGGCGTGAATGGCAATTCGACTCTGCCGCTGGACCCGCAATGGTACCTGGACCTAGTCCGGGGCCTGCCGGACTATATCGATAATCTGCCGCCCGTGCCCTCGACCTTCAATGCCCGTGCGCGCAACACGATGCGCAATGGCCTCGCCGCTGCATTCATGCGGCCCTATTTCCCATTCTACCGAACCCACCGGCCGCATAGTTTCCTGATGGAATCGGTCGCCTGGTGTCGCAAGCTGGTCATGCGTCGCGGTGACGGGCGCCGGTCTTTCAAGGCGTGGGATACGGTCAAGGATAAGCCCTATTTCGCGCTCCCGTTGCAACTCAACTCCGACTATCAGATTCGCGTTCATTCGCCCTTCGGCAACATGCGCGCTGCGCTGCGTTTCGCTATCAAGAGCTTTGCGCAGCATGCGCCTGATCATGTCTCTCTTGTGGTGAAACGCCATCCGCTGGATCCCGGTCTTGTCGCCTGGGACCGACTGACTCGCCGGCTGGCCGCTCATTATGGCGTAAAGGACCGTGTCGTCTATCTGGCCGATTGGGACATTGCCGAAGTGGTGGGCAAGTCGTTGGGCGTGGTGACGGTGAACAGCACTGTAGGCACGCTGGCGCTCAATGCCGGCAAGCCTGTCGTGGTTCTGGGGCACGCAGTCTACAAGGTGCCAGGAGTGGTGCATCAGTCGAGCCTTGATGATTTCTGGTCGGCGCCGCGCCAGCCGGACATGACGCTCTATTCAGCGTTTCGGCGAGTTCTGGTCGATCGCTGCCTCATTCGCGGAGGGCTTCTGAGCGAGGAAGGGCTGCAGATGCTCGTCAGCAACGCGGTTGATCGGCTGTTGCGGGCGCCTGCGCAGATTATCCGGCCAGACCGAGGCCGCGCACCACGATGGACAATGCAAAAGGGCACGGCGTTACGTGGAGTACGCTAAAGGACAATTTTGGTGACCATCGCCATTGATCGGCGAATGCGCAATCTTGCCGAAGTGAATCGGTGACTACATGCTATTGTCATCGATCAGTGCTGAAGAATGGGCGATCATCGGGCTTTCGCTCCGGGTCAGTCTGACAGCGGTCTTCGCGATGCTGCCGATAGCTTTTGCCTTGGCATGGTTGCTCGCGCGCTATCGTTTTCCTGGCAAACTGATGCTTGATGCACTGGTGCATTTGCCGTTGGTGGTGCCACCGGTGGTCACCGGCTGGCTACTGCTGCTTCTGTTTGGTCGGCAGGGTGTTTTTGGTTATTGGCTGGAAAGCTGGTTTGGCATCAGTCTGTTGTTTCGCTGGACGGGCGCAACGCTCGCGGCAGCAATCATGGCGATGCCGCTGATGGTGCGCGCTATCCGGCTGTCTATTGAGACAATCGATCGACGATTGGAGGCTGTCGCCCAGACGCTCGGAGCCGGCCGTATCCGGGTCTTCTGCACCATCTCGTTGCCACTCGCGGTTCCGGGCATATTGGCTGGCATGATCCTGGGTTTTGCTCGATCGATCGGGGAATTTGGCGCCACCATTACCTTTGTATCCGATATACCAGGGGAGACCCGAACACTGCCGATCGCCATCTATTCCGCGCTGCAACTGCCGGACAGCGAAAATGCGGTATTGCGGCTGGCACTGATTTCGATTGCGCTGTCGCTCGGCGCGCTGATGGCATCCGAATGGCTCGCGAGACGCATGGGCAGGGGCGACCATGTCCTTTGACATCCATGTCCGTCGCCGACTGGGGGCCAATCATCTGGCCATAGACATCGCCAGTTCCAGTGCGATCGTCGGCCTATTTGGTCCATCTGGGGCAGGCAAGAGCAGCCTGCTCAACATGGTGGCCGGTCTATTACGTCCCGATGAAGGTCGTGTCGCGATTGCCGGGGGCACGTTGTTTGACAGCGCCGTCGGCGTAGACCTGCCCATCGCGCAGAGGCATTGCGGCTATATTTTTCAGGATCTGCGCCTCTTTCCGCACATGAGCGTGCGCCGGAACCTTATTTATGGCCGAAGGCATAGTAGGGGCAGCGCACTTGATATGCCAGCTATCGTCGACATGTTAGGCATCGGCGATCTGCTTGAGCGCCGGCCACATTCTCTCTCCGGGGGGGAGGCGCAGCGTGTGGCGATTGGGCGTGCCTTGCTAGCCAATCCTCATTTTTTGTTGATGGATGAGCCATTGACGGGCTTGGACCAGGGCCTGAAGGACCAGATACTGGAGCTTATACGCAAGTTGCACGCGGCCACATCGATCCCGATTCTTTATGTCAGTCACGATCGTGCAGAATTGGAGGCGCTGGGAGCCGACCTTGTCTCGATCCGTCCGTTGAAAACCGGAGATGGGGCGGGGCTTTGAGATGATGGTGTGCGCGATCCGTAGAAAAACAATCGGCGATCAGGGCGCGCTGAAGCCGTAACGGCCAAGGATCGCCCGGCCCTGCGCCGACAGCAGGAAACGGCGGAAGCCTTCCGCGTCGCGGTGGCGGCTGGCGGTCAGTCGCGCCACCGGATAGCGGATCGGCGGATGGCTGTTCGCCGGGAAGGTGCCGACCGTCTGCACCGATTTCGAGGCGCGGGCATCGGTCGCATAGACGATGCCGAACGGGGTGGCGCCGCGTTCGACCAGGGCGAGGGCGGCGCGCACGCTGTCGCTGCGCGCGACCTTGTCCGCGACCGAGGGCCAGACATTGAGCGCGGTGAGCGCCGCCTTGCCATATTTGCCCGCCGGCACGGCGTCGGGATCGGCCATGGCGAGGCGGCCGCCGTTCAACGCTGCGGCGAGAGGCATGTTGCGGCCGATGCGCAGCCGCACCGGCTTGCCGGCCGGGGCGACCAGCACCAGCCGGTTGCCGGCCATGTCGGCGCGGCTGCCGCGCGCGACGAAGCCGGCCTTCTGGATATCGTCCATCCAATCCTCGTCGGCGGAGGCGAACATGTCGGCGGGGGCACCGGCCTTGATCTGCCGGGCCAGCGCCGAGGAGGCGGCGAAGGACAGGACCGGGCGGGCATGGCCCTGCCGCGCCCAGGCATCGGCGGCGGCATTCATCGATTCCTGCAGGCTGGCGGCGGCAAGCACCAGCGGCCCGCGCCTGTCCTGCGCGGCGGCCCAGGATGGCGACAGCAAAAGCGACAGCAGCGCGAGCGCGCGCAGCAGGAGCGGAATCGGAGAGAAGAAGCGCATGACCGCCTTGTGCGCCCGGCGCCGGGGCCATGCAATTGTCGGCACATGCTTTTGTCGCCGCGCCCGATCCGCTAAGCAGGCGCTGGTGACGCCGATCCTTCCCCCCTTCGTCCGTTCCGGCCGGACCCGCGCAGCCCTTTGACATGGCAGTGATACGCACGCTTTGCGGCCGGTGCGGCGTCGGCTGTGGCCTGCGCGCCATCACCGGCGAGGATCGCGACCTGATGGTCGAGGGCGACCGGATGCATCCGGCCAATGCCGGGCGGCTGTGCATCCGCGGGCTGGAGATCGCGGAAGAGGTCGGGCTGGACGGGCGATTGCTCCAGCCGATGATAGACGGTCGGCCGCAACGCTGGGAGAAGGCGATCGCACAGGTCGCGCGGCGGCTGTCGGCGGTGATCGCCCAGCATGGCCCGGACAGCGTGGCGCTGCATGTCGGCGGCGGCCTGCTGACCGAGGATTATTATGTCGCCAACAAGCTGATGAAGGGCTTCATCGGTTCGGCCCATGTCGATGCGGGCTGGGCCGCCAATGATGGCGCGGCGCTGGCGCAGCGCGCGGCCTATGGCGAGGATGTGATGCCCGCCGCCTATGAGGATATCGAGCGGGCCGAACTGATCCTGATGGTCGGCGCGGATCTGGCGCAGGATCATCCGGTGCTGAACGCGCGGATCGCGGCGGCGCGGGCCGAGCAGGGCGTCGAACTGCTGTTGCTGGCGGCGCCGGGCGAGGGGACGAGCATCGAGGCCGACCTGCGCATCGAAATGCCGCGCGACGGCATGGCGTCCTGGATCGCCGGACTGCTGCGCCATTGTCATGATGTCGGCGCGACCGATGGCGACTATCTGGCGCGCAGTGTCAGCGTGCCCGACGATTTCTGGGCGCAACTGCGGACCCGCCATGATCTGTGGTCGGTGGCGCGCAGTTGCGGCCTGTCGCCGGTGGAGCTGCGTGCGCTCTATGACCGGATCGCCGCCGTGCCGCGGATCGTGACGCTGTTTGGCGGCGCGGACGAGGGGCTGGCGCGGGCGGTGATCGATTTCCATCTGGCGACGGGGCGGATCGGCAGGCCGGGGGCGGCGCCCTTTGCCATGACGGCCGCGGCCAATGGCATGGGCGGGCGCGAGGTCGGCTGCAATGCGACGGGGCTTGCGGCGCATCGTGGCTTCACGGCATCGGCTATGGCAGAAATAGCCCGTTTCTGGTCGGCCGAGGCGATGGCAACAGGGCCGGGACTGGACGGCGCGGAACTAGCCGACGCGGTGCGGAGCGGGCGCATCCGCGCGCTGTGGAGCATAAGCGGCGACGGCATCGATCCGGCCTGGCTGCGCGCAGCGCTGGACACGGTGCCGCTGGCGATCCGCTCCACCCCCTGGGCCGATCCCGAGCGGGACGGGCGCGGCATCCTGCTGCCATCGGCGAGCTGGGTCGAGAAGGACGGCACGCTGACCGGGGCGGACCGGCTGATCAGCCGCCAGCGCCGGCTGTTCCCGCTGCCCGGCGATGCGAAGCCCGACTGGTGGATCGTCACCCAGGTCGCCCGCGCCATGGGCTGGCAGGCGGCCTTTCATTATGAATGGGCGGCGGAAATCTACCGCGAGCATGTGCGCCTGACCGCCTATGGCAATGACGGCGCGCGGCTGCTCAACCTGCGCCGTCATGCCCCGATTTCCAACCCCGCCTATGACGAGCTGACCCCCTGGCGCTGGGGCGAACTGCCGTTCGACGAGGGGAGGTTCCCGACACCGGACGGCAAGGCCCGCCTGCTGCCCCTGTCCTAGGCGGTAGATCGCCGGGCGATGGGGCGCCGACGCGACAGTAGAAAGTTCACACCGTTGTGCGGCCTATGGTGGCGCGGCTTTTGGCGGATTTGCGCCAGGTCGGTGCGGGGGGATGGCCGCGCGACGATCAGGCGCCGTTGCCGCGCCTGCGACGCGACAGCGAGGCGACAGGGAAAGGACAGCGACGCGACAGTGTCGCGTGGGCGGCGGCAGTGGAGGCGGGAAAGGGCGCGGCGTTCCATCGAAGCATGTGGAACAGAAAGGGCGAGAGTAGGAAAGCGATGGGGCTGCTACCGACCAAATGCGGCTGTAAAATCCTCCCCTGCAAGGGGAGGGGGACCACGAAGTGGTGGAGGGGTGTCGCCCTATCGAGAGGGAGATACCCCTCCGTCTGGCCTTCGGCCAGCCACCTCCCCTTGCAGGGGAGGATGGTCTGAAAACGACCATTTGTTGCCTTTGATATGGTGTTTTCCGCTTTCCAATTGCAGACATTTCCAGCAACTTTGAGGAAGCTGGCTTACGGGCATGGGTTGACAGAAAATATGATGGGTCGGTCGCTCCTTTGGCTTGCAGCGAGTATTCCTCCATTGATGCTCGCGGCATGCACTGCTCAGCAGGTGCCGACGAGCAATGAAGAGAATAATGCGCTTTGCCGAATGCTCCCAGGAAAATCTGAAGCGATTAGATCTTCAAAATCAGGTATCCAGTATCTCCCGCCTTCGTTTGGGAAGGTTATGCACATTTGTAAATTCAAGGGTTATCCGGAATGCTTTCCTAAGATCAGTAATTTTGAGAGTGAATGGTATTCCAACCATTGGGAAGCCGCAACGGAGCCATCTCTTTTTGAAATTTCAAACGCCCAAAAGTATGCCGGAGACAGTGTTCTCAGATTCACATGGCTCCCGACGTTTCATCATCCGGTGATTGTCCGTTTCGAAACGTCCGCAGGCACCACTAATTTTATAGCGAAGGAGCTTTCCGGTGCCGGGGGTTATGAACCGGGTAGTATCTCTCGGCAAATCAATCGGAAACTCAGTTCCTTAGAAGCGCACTAAGTGGAGCGCGCGATGGCGAGGGCTAGCCCGTTCAATGAACCGCCCGAAAATTGCGGCGGCGGCACGGATGGTAGTCGATGGATACTCGAACGCGCTCGTAAGGGCAGTTACGAATATGCCGACCGTTGGTCGCCTCAGAAGGGGGCAATGCGCGATTTTGGACTGCTGACCTTAAAACTGACCGGTTGGGAATTTGAGGAAATCTATTAAAGAAATAGCAGGTCGTTTTACTTGCTCGGCTCGCATTCTGAATGCCAGGTAACGGCATCCTATCGCCACGAGCAGACTGTCCGCTCCCCACCCAACTTTGCCACCCCAGCGGAGGGCCGGGGTATATTCTAGACCGGTTCAGCCTCGCGTTATGCCCGTGAGATGATCGAGCAGGGCGTCGCCATTGGCGGTCCAGGTGAAGCGCAGGGCGGCGGCGCGGACGGCGTCGCGCTCGGGCGGGTCGGCCAATATGTCGGCGATGGCTTCGGCCAGGGCTTCGGGTTCGCGATCGACGATCCTGCCGGCTTCGGGGCGATCGAGCAGTTCGCGGGCGCCGCCGACGTCGGTGATGACGATCGGCGTACCGCAGGCGAGCGATTCCACCCAGGCATTGGCCAGCCCTTCGGATTCCGATGGCAGCGCCATCACGTCGGCAGCGGCATAGAGGCGCGGCAAGCGATCGTGCGGCACCGAGCCGAGGAAGCCGATGCGCCGTTCGACGCCCAGTTCCTGCGCGAGATTTTCGAGCATCCGGCGATACTGGCCCTGACCCGCGAGCAGCAGGGTGGTGCCGGGCAGCTGGGGCAGGGCGCGGACCAGAATATCCTGCCCCTTGCGCGGGATGAGCGCGCCGACGCAGAGGATCAGCGGCCCTTCGAAGCCGAGCGCGGCCTTGGCCTGATCGCGGTCGGCGATTTCGAAGCGATCAAGGTCGACCCCGGTATAATGGACCCGAATCTTGTCGGCATCGATGCCCATTCGGCCCATGGAGCGCCGCATCGCGGCCGAGACGGCGAGCAGGCCGGCGGCGCCGTCGGCGGCGCGCTTCACCATCTTCTTCGTGCCGCGCTGGGTGCCCCAATGATGAATGTCGGCGCCGCGCGCCTTGACCGAATAGGGGATGCCGAGCGCCTTCGACAGACGCTGGGCCACCGGGCCGTCGGGGAAGAAGAAGCTGGCGTCGATCACGTCGAACGGGGTCTGGGCGTGCAGCCGCTTGACCAGCGGCAGGATGGCGCGGGTCATGGTGAGGACATTGGTGCGGCCGCCGAATTTCGGGATGATCGGGAAGGTCGGCCGATAGACGGTCAGATCCTTCCACCTTTCCTTGGGTGGCAGGGCGCGCAGCGGGGCATAGCGGCCGGCGCGCGAGAGCGGCCAGGGCGGCATGCCGATCGGGGCGACGACGGTGACGCTGACGTCGGGGCGGCTCGCCAGTTCGCGCGCCTGTCGCTCCACGAAAACGCCGAAATTGGGCCGGCTCATGTCCGGGAAGAGCGTGGAAAGCGTGAGGACGTTGAGTGTCATGGGCCCTCCCTACTGCATGTCGGTTAAGCGAGGCTTAGGCGTGGCGGGGGCGCTTGGCTATAGCCGTCGGACGAGTTGCACCGCCACTGCGCCCCAGGGTGGGTCGGTCAGTACCTGTTGCCGGGCGCCATGGCCGAGCGGCAATATCTGGAGCCGGTCGCCCTCGCGGCCGATGAGGCGGCCGAACAGGAAGCGGCCAGCGGGGCGGGGAAAGAGGACGTCGCGGTTCAAGGCGCTGGCGAAATCGGCCGGGGCGATGCGGCGGCACCAGATGGCGTCGCCGCTGCGATAGTCGCCTATGCTGGCATTGACCTGGATGCCGATCATGCCGTCGGCGGGCACGGGCGGCGGGAAGGACAGGGCGCGGACCGGTGCGCGCGCGCCCTCCGGCCCGAGCAGGGCGGCGACGGGCACTTCGCTCTGGCCGGGCAGGGCGACCAGTTCCGCGCTGGTGACGCCGAGCGCGTCGGCGATGCGGTTCAGCCATTTGACCGAGACGGTGCGGGTGCCGGTTTCGAGCCGGCCGATGGTCTGGGCGGTGGTCGGCGGCACGCAGAGCAAGCCCACCTGTTCGAGCGTCAGGCCCTTGGCCTTGCGGACCTCGCGGATGCGGGTGATCATGGCTGTCCTCGGGTTGATAACCTATTTGGTTTTCTCTTTCCTACAGATTATCCGCCGTGGCAAGCCCCTGGCCTATCCCACCCTGTCAGGAGATGCCGCCATGGCCGCCCAGTTTGTCGACCGTATGATCGAAGACCCTGCCGGAAAGATGCAGGCGGTGAAGCTGCATCTGGGGGAATCTCCGATCGGCTGGCTGCATGCGCGGGGTCATGTGAGCGACCGGCAGCTGGCGGCAGGCGAGCGGCTGCGCCGCGACTGGGAGCAGGCGGGACTGGGCGCGCGGGTGACGATGCGCTGGGACGGGGCGCCGGCGGAGCGGCGACGGGGC